>JAQTVS010000054.1 GCA_028706735.1 Thiomonas sp. | reverse complement strand
CGTGGTCGAGCGGCGCTTCTTCGGCACGGGGTGGGACATCCATGCCTCGCAGCAAATCCAGCGTCTCAGTCTGCGCATGAACTGGAACCGCGGCCCATCGACCTTCCTGGCCGGCCTGCAAACCATTCCGTCCGGCGTGAGCCTATCCACCCTGCTCAACGGCATGCTGGCCTCGCAATACCCGGATCCAACAGCGCGTGCGCGCGCTGTGCAAAACCTGCTGGCCGTGACCGGGCTGCCGTCCACCCTGCCCAACGCCATCAATTACTACACCCAGTCGGCGACGCTGCAAGACACGTTCACCGCAACGGCCGTGTTGCTGGCGCAGCGCAACAGTTACTCGGCTTCCCTGTTCCACACCAAGACACAGGATCTGATGCTGCCGGGCACGCCGCCCTTGAACAATCTGCTCACCGGCTCAGCCAATTATGTGCAGAACGGCATTGGCCTGAGCTACGGCCGGCGTCTGAGTCCGGTGATGAGTCTGAACGTCGGCGTGCTGCGCGCGCTGAGCACCGGCTTTGGCCTGAATGAAGGGATCAGCACCCGCCAGACCAGCTTCATCGTGCAACTCAATCGCCGCCTGTCCCCGCAAACCATCCTGGTGGTCGGCGCCCGCAGGCAGCTTCTCGATACCGCCAACACCGGCATCCTGAACGCCAACGAATCGGCGATCTATGCGGGTCTCACGCACCAATTCTGACCACGGCCCATGTACGCAGCACACTTCGGCCTGAGCGCCCCGCCCTTTCAGCTCAATCCCGATCCCAGCTTTCTTTTCGAGAGCAAAGGGCACAACTACGCCCATCAGTACCTGCGCTTTGGCGCCATGCAGGGCGAGGGCTTCATCATTGTCACGGGAGAGATCGGCGCGGGAAAAACCACCCTGGTGCGCGCACTGCTGAACGAACTCGATCCGACCAAAGTTGCCGCGGCCCAGATCGTCAGCACCCAACTCGAGGCCGACGATCTGCTGCGCGCCGTGGCGAATGCGTTTGGCATTCCGTCCAAAAACACCTCCAAGGCCGAACTGCTGGCCTCCATCGAAGCGCACTTCACCACCCTGATGCTGCAGAACCGACGCGCGCTGCTGGTCATCGACGAGGCGCAGAACCTCAACCCCGCGGCCATTGAAGAGCTGCGCATGCTGTCTAACTTCCAGTATGGCAACCGTGCCCTGCTGCAAAGTTACCTGGTCGGGCAGCCTGAGTTGCGCGACGTGCTGCGCGCCCCCAATCTGGAGCAACTGCGCCAGCGCATCATCGCCAGTTGCCACATCGGCCCGATGGACGCCGATGAAACCCGCGCCTACATCCTCCACCGCCTCAAGCGCGTGGGCTGGACCGGAAGACCGCAGTTCGATGATGCAGCGTTCGAGACCATTTACAACTGGACGGGGGGCTTGCCCAGGCGCATCAACATGCTGTGCAACCGCCTGCTGCTCTCCGCCTTCCTCGACAACACCGACCAGATCGACGCGACGCGGGCCGATACCGTCGCCCGGGAAATCCGCGAGGAAATCGGCGGCCTGCTGCGTCCTGCAGAGCGCGCGGAACCCGCGCCCCCCACCATCACGGCCCCAGTCCACCGCCCTGGCGCCGCGCCATCCACGCCGCGCGCCGGAGCTGACGACCCCTCGCAAAACCTCCCCGTTCTTCGCGACGTTGCCGAGGCGCTCACCCGTGCGCCCGCGCCGCCCAAACCGGGCGAGCCTGGGCCCCTGCTCTGCATCGCCCAGACTGCGGAAGATCGCATTGCCCTGCATCCCCTGATGCAGAAAATGAAGAGCTATTCCGGGCTGCCGCTGCCGCTTCTGGTCGGGCTGGAGCAACTGTCCACATCGGCCGTCGCCAGTGATGCGGCGCTCGCCGAGATCGATCTCGCGCTGCTGCCGGACACGCAGGACGCGCAGCCCGGGCTGGCCGCATGGGTGAACTGGCTCGACCAGATTTTCATCACCTATCGCCCGGCCGCCGTCCTCACCTTTTCACACAGCGATGCCGCGCTGGCGGCCGGTCTGGTCGCGAAGCGCCAGGGCCGCTCTCTCGCTCACATCGAATCGGGCCTGCGTCATGGGCAGCGCGCTGACCCGGATGAAATTGACCGCATCCTCATCGACCAGCTGGCGGACTTGCATCTGACCATCGGTTCAGGCTGCACGGCGCCGCTCACGCACGACGGCATTCCCGTCGACTCCATCCGCGTGGTCGGCAATCTGCGCACCGATGCCCTCATCCAGTCCCTGGGCGCCCTCCCCGATCCCAAGGCATTCGCGCCAGACATCGGCGTGCCGAAGACCTATCTCGCCAATGCGCAAGGCTACGCACTGCTGTTGCTGCAGGACGCCGATTGGGCCGCGGCGCGCGAAAAAATGATCGACATGCTGGCCAATGCCAAGCGCCTGAGCCGCATCCTCCCCGTGATCTGGCCGATGCCTTCCAGCATCCACAGCCGGATGCTGCAGTACGGACTGAGCAACTCCTTGCGCGGTGCGCGCGTGGCCTGCGTTCCAGAACTCACCTATCGCCAGACTCTGGCCTTGCTCAAACAGGCCACCTGCCTGCTGACCGACCGCGCGAATCTGCAGGACGCCAGTTCGTATCTGGGCGTTCCCTGCCTCACCCTGCACGACTACTGCGCCCGGACCCAGACCCTCAAGCTTGGCAGCAATCTGGTGGTCGGACGCGATTTCCGCCGCATTTTCCAGGCCATGGGCGACATTCTGGAAGGCGATCACAAATTCCGCCAGAACCCGCTCGGTTGCGATGGCAAGACCGCCGACCGCATCGCGCAAGTGCTGGAAACCTGGCTGATGACTCAGTGGGAAAACCAGGTACTCGAAACCTTGGAGGTTCAGGCATGATTCCTGAGCATCCAGACAACTTCGCAGAGCCCGCACAAAATGCGCTCAACGCGCCAGCGCACGGAACTCGCGCCCCGCATCTCCCCTCTCTACGCAAAGCAACACCATGAATGATTTACTGCGCCCTCTCTTCAACCTCCTCCCCGGCATGTGGGACAGGCGTTGGGTCGGCCTGATCACCGCCTGGGTGGTCCTGCTGCTGGGCGGTGTCGGCGTGGCCATGTTCCACGAACGCTATATGGCCTCCGCGCGGGTGTATGTGGACACCCAGACCCTGCTCAAACCCTTGATGCAGGGCCTCACCGTCCAGCCCAATATCGACGAACAGGTCGCCATGGTGGCGCGCACTCTGCTCGCCCGACCCAACCTGGAACGGCTTGTGCGCGAAAAGCATCTGGCGGTCAATGATGGCAAGCCGGATGCTGTCAACCGCACGGTCGATCAACTGCTCAAGAGCATCAAGCTCGGCATCAATGCGCGTGAAAACCTCTACAGCGTCAGCTACGTCAACAGCGATCCGAAAGTCGCACTGGGCGTGGTGCAGGATCTGGTCAATATGTTTCTCACCTCCGGCATCGGCGGCAAGCAGCAGGACACCCAGCAGGCGCTGAACTTCCTCGATGCCCAGGTGGCCGACTACGGGCGCCAGCTCAGCGCGGCCGAGCAAAAGCTCAAGGACTTCAAGACCGCGCATCCCGGCTACTCCGGCGCGGCCAATGTCGACTACTACACCCGCGTCAACCAGGCTTCCGATCAGCTGTCGCAAATGCAGGGGCAACTCAGCGCCGCCATCGCTGCGCGCAATGCCATCAGCGGCCAGATGCGCGGCGAGTCGCCCACCATCACGATCACCTCGCCCTATCTCGGCGCAACGGCAGTCACCCCGTCTGGCCAGACCGTCCCCGCAGACGTTCTGGACGTCGAACGCCAGATCCAGACCCAGCGCAACCGGCTCGACGACCTGCTGCAGCGCTACACCAATGACTATCCCGACGTCATCAGCGCCCGCCAGACGCTGGCCCGGCTGGAGGCGGAAAAGAAATCCCGTCTGAGAGCCGCCGCTGAACACCCCGCCCAAGCTGCGGCGCAGGCTCCGGCCAGCAATCTGCTCAGCACCGCCAACCCGGCCTACCAGCAACTGCGTGTCCAGGTCGCTCAGGCAGATGCCAACGTGGCGTCGCTCCAGGCCCAGGTGGCCGAGGCGCAGTCGCGGCTGAATCAACTGCGCAGCCAGGCCGGGCAGATGCCCGCGCTCGATCAGCAATACGCCAGCCTGATGCGCGGCTACGACGTCATCCGCAAGAGCTACGACGACCTCGTCGCCCGCCGCCAGTCTGCCGGGCTGACGCAAAGCGTGGATGCGTCATCGCAGCTCGCGGTGTTCCGTGTGGTCGATCCGCCGCGGGTGGAGCAGCACCCGCTGTTTCCCAGCAAACCCATGTTGATTGCGCTGCTGGTATTTTTCTCCCTGGCCTGTGGCGTGGTTGCCAGCTTCGTGGTGTCGCAAATCATGCCGACCTTCCACAGCCCGCGGCATTTGCGCGAAACCATTGACCGCCCGGTCCTTGGCAGTATTTCCATGTTGAATTCGCCGGAAATCCTCAGCCGTGACAAGCGGAATAATCTGAACCTGGCGTTCAGCATTGCCGGAATGATCGTGATCGGCCTGCTCTGGGCGATCTGGTCGCATTTCACTCGGCAGGCTGGCGTCTAAGGACCACCATGAGCACCATCGAACAAGCCGTCAAACGACTCGAAGAACTCCGCGCCGCAGGGGTGGATGTGCCCTGGGCCGCAACCCCAAACGTTGAAGGCGCAGCCGCACCCGCCGGACCGCCACTGCTGCAGCCGAGCAGCGTGCGTCCGCTGCCGACCGCGGTGAAACCGGCTGAGCCGCCTCCGCCAGCGGCCAAGCCGCAGGACATGGGCACGCGCTCCAAGCAGGTGGAGATCGACCTCAACAAGCTGGCGGCGCAGGGCTATATCGTGCCCCATGCCACACGTTCCCTGCTGGTGGACGAGTTCCGCGTGGTCAAGCGTCCGCTGCTTGGCAACATCACCGGATCAGCCGCTGGCAAGATCGACCGCCCGAACCTGATCATGGTCACCAGCTCACTGCCCGGCGAAGGCAAGACCTTCGTCGCGGCCAACCTGGCCATGAGCATCGCGGCAGAGCTCAACCACACCGTGCTGCTGGTCGATGCCGACCCCTCTCGCAGTTCCCTGCTTGAACGTCTGGGCATCGCCCCGGCACAGGGGTTAATCGACAAATTGCTCCACCCCGATCTCGACCTGTCCGATCTCATCCTCGCCACCAACGTACCCAAGCTGGCCGTCCTGCCGGTAGGCACACCCAACGCGCAAGCCACCGAGCTGTTCGCCAGCGCCTCGATGGACCTGCTGCTGGAAGAAATGGCGCACCGTTACCGCGACCGCGTCATCATTCTCGACGCCCCGCCGCTGCTGCCCTCCGCCGAGGCGCGCGCCCTGTCACTGCACGCCGGGCAGATTCTGTTCGTGGTGCAAGCCGGGCGCACCCACCAGGGCACTGTGCAACAGTCCCTTGGCATGCTGCAAGACCATCCCATGGTGTTCACCCTGCTCAACCAGAGCCGCGGGCCCAAGGCCGGTTCGCCCTACGGCTATTACGCCTACTGACCCTTCCGTCCGGGCGCCTCGCTCCCCTGTCGGGGCGTTTTCATTTGTGGCCATCTGGTGAAAAATTCCCGAAATTGACGTCTTGATGGTCATTCACCCCAAGTTAGGGACTAGCCAACCTGGCTTGAGCGCAGTGCAATTCGAACGTAGGAAAGAATCTGCCGGACGGGGGTTCGACACGGTCTTTCCGCACCAGGAAGGCGGTCTCCGTGCGCAACTCAACCGACAACAACAGCGGCTTTCACCAGAATCGTCTGGGTGCGCTTGCGCCGCATGTGCCGGCATCGCTGCGCAGGCCGTTTCGTGCGTCGCTGAAACCCGCAAAAGAACCGGCGCAAAGCGCATGGCTGGCCGCAGCAGCCATAGTGATGCATCGCCTGTGCGGCAGCGAATGCGCCTTGCTCGTGCTGCCTGCAAAGGCTGCACCCTGCGTGTTCGGCTGTGCGGCGAGCGATGTGGCGCAAAGCATCATCGACCGCGCAAACGCGCTCTGGGCAAACAACCCCTCCGCCCAGGCCGCCGCCCCGGTTGACCCAGACGCGATCGACCTCGTCTGGCTGGCCGACCCGGCGCGAGAAGCCGAATCGCTCGCCCATTACCCGTCCGCGCTGCTCCTCATGGCCGATGCACGGGAAGGCCGCTTGCAACTCGTGTCCAGCGGCCTGCACCCCGAAGCATTCGTCCAGGCCCTGCTGCGCACCCTCGGCCAGACAGCGCAAGCCATCCTGGCCGATCCGTCCCTGCGCGCCGGGCAGTTCGATCTGCTCGGTGCAGAGCAGCGTGCCGAACTGCTGGCGCTCAATCCCGCCGAACGCGCCGCGCCCGACGCGTCCAGCGTCCCCGCCCGGGCTGCGCAGATGCTTGCCGCGCAGCCCGACGCGCCCGCCGTGCGCTGGAATGGCGGCGAGTGGAGCGCTGCACAACTGCATCTGAAGGCCGGCATGATTGCGGGCGCGCTGCAGGCGCATGGCGTCGCCTCGGGCGATGTCGTCGCCCTCGCGCTCGACCGCGGCCCGGCGTCCATCGCCTCCGTGCTCGGCATCCTGATGGCGGGCGCCGCCTATCTGCCCATCGACCCCAAATTTCCCGCTGAGCGCGTCGCCTTCATGTTGCGCGACGCCGGGGCCCGGCTCGCCCTCACCCAGCCTGATACAGCACACCTGTTCCCCGCGCCGCTGCCCGCTCTGGATGCCCGCGCGCTGCTGGAAGATGCCGCATTCCGCTCTGCCCGCCGCAGCGTCAATTGCACGCCCGAGTCCACCGCTTATGTGATGTACACCTCCGGCTCCACCGGCGAGCCAAAGGGCATCGCCATCCCGCACCGCGCCATCCTGCGGCTGGTGTGCGACGCCCGCTTCATGCGCCTCGACGCATCAACCGTGATGCTCCACGCCGCCCCGCTGGGTTTCGACGCCTCGACGCTGGAACTCTGGGGGCCGCTGCTGAATGGCGGCTGCTGCGTGCTGCACGACGAGACCATCCCCACCGGCCCCGGAATCGCCCGCAGCATTGCCGCACACCGCGTCAACAGCGCCTGGCTCACCGCGGCCTTGTTCAACGCCATCGTCGATGACGATCCCCGCTGGTTCCGCGGCCTGGCCCAATTGCTCACCGGCGGCGAGGCGCTGTCGGTCGCCCATGTGCGCCGCGCCCTGGACGCACTGCCTGACACCGCACTGATCAACGGCTACGGCCCCACCGAGTGCACCACCTTCACCGCCACCTGCCGCATCCCCCACACCCTGCCACAAGATACCCCATCCATTCCCATCGGCCATCCCATCCAGGGCACGCATGTGCTGGTCTGCAGCGCCAGCGGTGAACTGCTGCCGCGCGGCATGGTGGGCGAGTTGTGCGTGGGCGGGCGCGGCGTGGCCAACGGCTACCTCAACCGGCCCGAGCTGAGCACCGGCCGCTTCATCGACGATCCGCTCAACCCGCAAGGCAAGCTCTACCGCACCGGCGATCTGGTGTGCTGGCGGCCCGACGGCGCGCTCGAATTCATCGGACGTGCGGACGGCCAGATCAAGATACGCGGCTACCGCATCGAGCTTGGCGAGATCGAGGCCGCGCTGGCTGCGCAGCCCGGCGTGCTCACCTGCGCCGTCGCCGTTCACCCAAACCCCGCGCTCGGCCCGCAGCTTGTGGGCTATGCGGTGCAGCAGCCCGGCGTGACGCTCAGCGCAGAGGCCTTGCGCCTCGCCCTCGCCGCCCGCCTGCCCGACTACATGGCGCCCGCGCACCTCATGCTGCTGGAGCGCCTGCCCGTCACCCTCAATGGCAAGCTCGACCGCAAGGCCCTGCCAGCGCCGCCGCGCAACACGCGGCGTGCACCGAGCATCCCGCCATCCAAGCCGCACGACACCTCTGCCGCGCAGGAAGTGGCCAGCGTGTTCGCCCACGTGCTCGGGCTGGATGCGGTCGATCCGAGTGACAACTTCTTCTCCCTCGGCGGCAACTCCCTGCTGGTGTTGCGCGCGCTGGCCGCCCTGCGCCAGCGCGGCCATGCAGACCTCACCGTCGCCGCCTTCTTTGGCGACCCGACGCCGCGCGGCATCGCCGCCCTGATCGACGGGCAGGTCGGCATCGCCGCCAACCGCCTGACCGCCGCCCACCGCAATGGGGCTCACAGCAGCACCCTGCGTGACCAACCCATCGCCATCATCGGCATGGCCGGGCGCTTTCCCGGCGCCGCAACGGTGGAGGCCTTCTGGGACATGCTCGACCAGGGCCGCGAAGGCATCCGCTTTTTCCGCCCTGACGAACTCGACCCGGCCATTCCCGCCGCGCTGCGCGCCGATCCGGCCTACGTCGCCGCGCGCGGCGTGCTGCAGGGCGTGGCCGATTTCGACGCCGCGTTCTTCGGCATCAGCCCGCTCGAAGCCGAGCTGATGGACCCTCAGCAGCGCGTGTTCCTGGAACTGTGCTGGGAGTGCATGGAGCGCGCGGGCCATGTGCCGGGCCAGACCGCCACCCCGGTGGGCGTGTTCGCCGGCATGTACAACGCCACCTATTTCCAGCGCCATGTCAGCGCCCATCCCGACAAGGTGCAGCGCCTGGGCGAGTTCCAGGTCATGCTGGCCAACGAGAAAGACTACATCGCCACCCGCACCGCCAACCGCCTTGACCTCACTGGCCCGGCGGTCAGCGTGCACACCGGCTGCTCCACCTCGCTGGTGGCCATTGGCCAGGCCGTGGACAGCCTGCGCAGCGGGCAATGCGGCATGGCGCTGGCCGGTGGCGCTTCCATCACCTGCCCGCCCGACAGCGGTTATCTCTACCAAGAGGGCGCGATGCTCTCGCCCGACGGCCATACCCGCACCTTCGACGCGCAGGCGCAAGGCACGGTGTTCTCCGATGGCGCCGCCGTGGTGCTGCTCAAACCCCTGGCTGACGCCCTGGCCGATGGCGACACCATCCACGCCCTGATCCGCAGCGTCGCCATCAACAACGACGGCGGCGGCAAGGCCAGCTTCACCGCGCCCAGCGTCGATGGGCAGGCCGCCGTGGTCGCCGCCGCGCTCGCGGCTGCCGGCGTCGAGCCCCAGGACATCAGCTACGTTGAAACGCATGGCACGGCCACCCCGCTGGGCGACCCGGTGGAAGTCGAAGCGCTCACCCGTGCGTTCCGTCGGTTCACCGCCCAGAACCAGTTCTGCCGCATCGGCTCGGCCAAGAGCAATATCGGCCATACCGTCATCGCCGCGGGCGCCACCGGGGTCATCAAGACGGCATTGGCGTTGCAGCACGAACGTCTGCCCGCCACGCTGCATTTCACCGCGCCCAATCCCAAGCTCGCGCTGAAGCAAACACCCTTCGTCGTCAACGCCGACCTCACGCCCTGGCCGCGCACCGCGCAGCCGAGGCGGGCCGGGGTCAGCGGTTTCGGCGTCGGCGGCACCAACGCCCACGCCGTTCTGGAAGAAGCGCCGCTGCGCGCGCCCAGCAGTCCCGCGCAAGGGCCGTTCATCCTGCGTCTATCGGCCCGCAGCGAAAGCGCCGTCGCCGCGTCCGCCGAGCAGCTCGCCGTGCATCTCGCCACTCAGCCCGACACGCCGCTGGGCGATTGCGCCTACACCCTGCGTGTGGGCCGCAAGACCTTTGCCCATCGTCTGATCGTGGTGGCCGATGACGCGGCCGACGCCACGCGCGCCCTGCGCGATGCGCAAGGAAACGCAGGGCCGCCCCAAGTTTCCTCGTCCCCCTCGGGGGGCGGGCTGGACGCAGTCCAGCCCCGGGGGCGCTCCCAGACCCCGCTGCGCGCCCAGCGCAAAGCGCCCGCTTCGCCGCCGCCACTTGCCCTGCTGTTTCCCGGCCAGGGCGCGCAATATGCGGCGATGGGCAGCGGCCTTTACGACGCACTGCCCGAGTTCCACGAAGCGCTCGACGACGCCCTTGCAGCGTTTGCGCCCCACACCGAGTTCGACCTCAAGGCGCTGCTGTTCGGCGGCGATGCGGCCGCGCTGCAGCCGACCGCCGTCACCCAGCCCGCGACCTTCTGCGTCGAATACGCCCTGGCGCAATGGTGGCTGCAGCGCGGAGTGCAGCCCAGCGTGCTCATCGGCCACTCGGTGGGTGAATTCGTCGCTGCCGTGCTTGCCGGAGTGTTCTCACTCGAAGACGCCGCCGCCCTGGTGGCCCTGCGCGGCCAGCTCATGCAGGCCCAGCCGCCTGGCGCCATGTTGTCGGTGCGGCTCTCGGCCAATGCGCTGCAGCCCTATCTTCAGCCGGATCTCGACCTCGCCGGAGAAAACGGTCCGCAGGCCAGCGTGGTGGCGGGTTCGTGCGAGGCCATCGGCCGCCTGCAGGCCCGGCTTGAAGCCGACGGCGTGGTCAGCCGCCCGTTGCAAACCTCGCACGCCTTCCATTCCGCCATGATGGACCCGGCGCTCGCGCCGTTCGAGGCCGCCGTGCGCGCTGTGCCGCGTGCAGCCCCGCAGCGGCCCATTGTGTCCACCCGCACCGGGCAGACTCTCACCACCGAGCAAGCCACCGACCCCGTGTACTGGGCTAGGCATCTGCGCGAAACCGTGCGCTTCTCCAGCGCGGTGCAGACGGCGCTGAGCGCGCACCCCGATCTGGCCTGCATCGAGTGCGGCCCGCGCGGTTCGCTCAGCACCCTGGTGCGCCAGCACGCACGAACGCCCATCGCCCTGCCCAGCCTGCACGACGCGGCCGACAGCGAACTGCGCCAGCTCGCCAGCGCGGTCGGCCAACTGTGGACGCTTGGGCACGACATCCCCTGGTTCGACGCCGCCGAGCCGCGCCAGCGCGTTCTCTTGCCCACCTACCCCTTCGAGCGCAAACGCTACTGGCTGGACGCCGCCGTGGCGCCCCAAGCCAGCCCGCAACCCGCTGCGTTCCAGCCAGCCACATTCCAGCCCGCCGCATCGCCAGCCAGCGCTGCAAACTGCGCCGCCCCTTCCCTTCCCATTCCGACGACCGCCGCCATGAACCAAGCCGCCTCTCGCCTGCCGACGCTCATCTCCCGCCTCAACGCCCTGTTCGAAGACAGCTCCGGCGTCGAGCTGGCCGATGCCGACCCGACCGCCGCCTTTGTCGAACTGGGGCTCGATTCGCTCACCCTCACCCAGGCCGCGCTGCAGATCAAAAAAGACTTCGCCCTGCCCATCACCTTCCGCGACCTGATGGAACGCTACCGCAGCGTCGACGCCCTGGCCCGCCACATCGACAGCCAGCTCCCGCCCGAAGTGGCCCAACCCGCCGTCCAGCCCGCAGCCGCGCCCCAGGCCGCACCGCAAACCCCGCTCGCGCAACCCGCAGGAGGTCTCGCCATGACCCAGCCCGCCGCCCTCGCCCCGCAAGCCATGCCCGCTGCGCTGACCATGACCGCGAACGCGCCCTTCATGCAGCAGCTCATCACCCAGCAGATGCAACTCATGGCGCAGCAACTCGCCCTGCTCGGAGGCTCGCCCGCAGCGTTCACCCTGCCGACGGTAGCGGAGACGCAGTCCGCGCCCCAAACGCCTCAGCCCGCCGCCCCCCAAGCGATTGCAGCCACGCCCCCTGCCCCATCGCCCGCAGCGCACACCGCTCCCGCCGCGGCAAGCGCCCCGCCCGCGGATGACGAAGGCCCGAACGCCAACGCCAAGTACGACGTGAAAAAGGCCTTCGGCGCCATCGCCCGCATCCACACCACCCCCACCGGCACACTCAGCGCCCGGCAGCAGGCGCGGCTCGACGCCTTCATGCGCCGCTACATCGAGCGCACCAAGGCTTCCAAGGCCTACACCGTCCGCCATCGTCCGCATCTGGCCGACCCGCGCGTGGTCAACGGCTTCCGCCCGCAGCTCAAGGAAATCATTTACCAGATCGTCATCAATCGCTCCGCCGGGTGCCATATGTGGGATCTCGACGGCAATGAGTATGTGGACGCCCTCAGCGGCTTCGGCATGAGCCTGTTAGGCTGGCAGCCACCCTTCATCATCGATGCCGTGCGCAAACAGCTCGACGACGGCTACGACATCGGCCTCCAGCACCCCCTGGCCGGCGAAGTGGCCGAGCTCATCTG
>JAQTVS010000373.1:1711-3015 GCA_028706735.1 Thiomonas sp. | reverse complement strand
TGAGTATGGAAAAGGTGGAAGACGCGCCGTTCAGCCCGCTGGACCGCATCGGCCAACTCACCCTACGCAACCTCGACATCACCGATACCCGCGCCAAACTGGGCATCTACGCCAAGACCGGGCTGATTTCGCTGGGGGATGGCGCGAGCATGTTGAGGCTGGAGTGGGAGAAGGGTGAGTAGATTTCGCGTCGGACAAGCCGCTCTTCGGAGTGGCATCGATGTGGATCGTCACTGATCAAAGAAGCCGTGCTCAACTCGCCCATCCAATCGCTTCGAGCGCCTTCACACTCGGGACTGGCTCTCTCAGCCGCGTGTTCCGCAGGTTTCCTTTGGGGCACTGGCGCACTGATAGTAAATGTTCTCATAAGTAAATATGGCTTCACGCCAGAAAACATCTCGTTCTGGCGGTTTGCCGTTGGTGCAGTCGTGTTACTCGCAGTCTTTGGTGGCCAAATGAGTTGGACAAAGCTGAGACCACTCCTGACGACGGTACTCGTCGCAGGAACCGCGATGGCCGGCTACGTTCTGTGTTGGTTTCTTGGAATCGAGCGCATCGGCGCCGCAATTCCCACATTGATCGCCTTGTGCCTGCCGCCTGTACTTGTCACGGTCGTCGCGCTTGTCCGAGGCCGGGAGAAGCTCGATGCTCCACTTATCGTTGTTTTGACTGCGGCGTTGATTGGAACGGCTTTGATCGTCTCTCGACATGACTCAGGATCCGGCATTACGGGGCAGCACGATCTAATCATTGGCATTTCCTACTCTATCGGATCTGCACTCCTCTATGCAGGCTTCACGCTTGTCAGCGGACGTCTTTCTACCGAACTCGGCGCTGGCCAGGCTTCCACGTGTTTGACCGTGGTAGCAGCCATAGTCATGGGCCTATCTACGCTATATCGACCACTTCATTGGCCAACAGGGATTCCACCGCAAGCCTGGTTCTTGTACTTGGGAGTGGTAACTGCCGCACTCGCGCTACTTGCATTCAGTTGGGGTGCTGCTCGGCTAAGCCCGACAGCTCTGACCGTCGCCACCCTTGTCGAGCCGCTCACCGCGGTAGTGCTTGCAGCCGTCTTTCTAGGAGAGCAGCTTGGCGCTTGGCAGTGGTTCGGTGGAATGCTGCTATTGCTAAGCATTTGGGGTCTCGGAAGGAGGGTTGGCGCGCCAGCCCAGGAATCTAATGTTGCAGTACGAGCGAAAAGGGCTAGAAAGGGCTAGGAAAGAATTAGGAAAGAATTAGGGTCAGGTCTATCTTCGTAGCGTGGTATGCATCAATGCTAGACCAGACCCCGTACTTCCTTC
>JAQTVS010000373.1:0-1611 GCA_028706735.1 Thiomonas sp. | reverse complement strand
GCCCAGCGCTGGGTGGCCCGCGCCATCACCGGCGAAATCACGCTCGAACTGCGCCGCGGCAACGACTACTCCATCCTCGACACAGCAAGCCCCAACCTGACCTACGCGCCCGAGCGCCTCTCCATGGAAAAGGTGGACGACGCGCCGTTCACGCCGGCGGACCGCATCGGCCAGCTCACCATGCGCAACCTCGACATCACCGATACCCGCGCCAAGCTGGGCATCTACGCCAGGACCGGGCTGATTTCGCTGGGGGATGGCGCGAGCATGTTGCGGTTGGAGGGGGAGAAGGGGGAGTGATTGTGGGGATGCAACGATGCTAGACCTGACCCCATTCTTCTTTTCTTCTTCCATTCTTCTTCCATTCTTCTTTCCCACCAGCGCGCAGGCGCTGGTCCTACGGCACAGTCGTGTGCTTGGCGACGTGATTGATTGCCATGTCCAGCGCAATTTCCAAGGGTTGATTTGACCGGGAGGTCTTGGACAAGATGAGCCCACCCTGCACTGCAGTCAGGAGGGCCAGAGCCAGCGCATGGGGGTCAGCCGAGGACGCCAGTTCGCCACGCTCGTGCATTCTCATCAGCCCTTGTTCAACTCGGTCACGCCAAGTCGCGAAACTGTTGCTGAGAGTCAGGCGCGCGGGTCGGGAGTCATTGGCCAGCTCACTGGCGAGTGAACCAAGGGGGCATCCCATCCACCCTGTCGCTTCATTGAGTTGAAGGATTGCGTCGCGCCAAGCCTCCAAGGCGGAAAGGGAGTCCAGCGCCTCCAACTGGGTCCCCTGGGCGGCAAGAACACGCTGTGTCTGATACGCGATCACTTCGAGTACCAGCGCGTCCTTGTCGGCAAAGTAGTGATAAAGCTGTGACTTGCTCGCGCCGCTGGCGGCCATCACGTCATCCAGGCTCGTCCGGTCGACGCCGTGTGCGTAAATCAGCTCGGCGGCGGCACTGATGATGCGCGCCCGCGTGGCGGCTCCGCGGGCCGTGAGAGAACGGTGAGTGGCTGGCGGCCTCTTTGCTGCTGTCATTCGTGCGCTTCAGAATGGACTTGACAGTCCAATTCTATCGCTCCTAGTATGGACTACCAAGTCCACTTTATGAGGTTCTCCATGATTCGCCTGCAAAACGGTCAGCGCTTTCCCACCCTGGACGTCCCGGTCGCCGGCGGGAGCATCCGCCTTCCCGACGCCCTCCAGGGGTCCTACGGCGTTGTCCTGATCTATCGCGGTGCCTGGTGCCCCTATTGCCAGGCGCAGCTCGCCGGGTTCCAACGCGCGAGCGACAAACTCGCCGAGGCCGGCATCAAGGTCGTGGCGTTCTCTGTCGACGACGAGGCCACGACGGCCAGCACAATCGAAAAGTTCAAGCTGACCTTTCCCGTCGGACATGGCGTCGATCCAGACCATGTCGCGGCGATCACTGGCGCTTATACCAACGCGGCACCGCACCATCTGCAGACCACCGGCTTCGTGCTCGCTCCCGATGGCACCGTGTTGAACGCGGTGTATTCGAGCGGACCGATCGGCAGGCTGGTCGCCGAAGACGTCATCGGCATGGTCACCTATCTCAAGACGAAATGTTAAGACGATGGGACGAAAGAAAGGACTAG
>JAQTVS010000372.1 GCA_028706735.1 Thiomonas sp. | reverse complement strand
ATAACCCTAATTCTGTCTAGTACAAAACTCAAAGTATTTTGTATTGAAGTTGAACTCAAGCATCATTGTCCTAGACAAACATCCACCCACCCAAAGGAGTTGTCCATGTACCGCACCGCGTCAACCTCGATATTCCGCTTCGCTGCAACAGCGCTTTTCGCGCTCAGCGCCTTGCTCTTCGGCTCGTCTGCTTCTGCGGCACAGTCAGCGCCCGCGACCTCGGCCACTTGCCCTGCCGTGCTCAACCAGACTTTCCCCCGCCTGCAAGACGATAAGCCGGAGAGCCTGTGCCAATACGCGGGCAAAGTCATCCTCGTGGTCAATACCGCCAGCTACTGCGGCTTCACCCCGCAATACAAAGGCCTGGAAGCGCTGTACCGCGAGTACGGCAAGCAGGGCCTGGTGGTGCTGGGCTTTCCGTCCAACGATTTCCATCAGGAAATGGACAACAACGCCAAGATCGCCACGTTCTGCAAAGACACCTACAACGTGCAATTCCCCATGTTCGCGCCCTCGCACGTCACTGAGCCCAAGCCGAACGCGCTGTACGAACAGCTCATCCTGGCCACCGGCGATCAGCCCAAGTGGAACTTTTACAAATATCTCATTGGCCGCGATGGCAAGGTCGTCGGGGTCTACCCCAGCCTGGTCTCCCCGGACAACAAGGACTTTGTCGCCAAGATCAAGACCCTGCTGGCGCAAAAACCCTGACCCCGATTCCCGCCTCCTTCCCTCGCCCCGCCCTTGAAAGGTCTGTCATGAACGCCCCGGAAAAACTCTTTGCCCAAGCCGCTGCCGGTCTGGCTGCGCGCGGTGCGGCGCTGGGGCGCGGCGCGCTGCTGGCTGCTGGATGGGGTTGGCCGTCGCGGCGTTCGTCTGGGCGGCGTTGCTGCAGCCGGGCGATCGCTGGGGCTATGCGCTGGTGGCGGTGCTGTCGGCCGCGGCGCTCGGCCCCGATCTGGTGATGCCGCCTGCGCTGCTCGCTGGGGTGATTCGCGCGGGCGGGCACGGCAACCGGCTCGAAGGGAGTTACTTCGGCGTGCGGAACTTTGCGACCAAGCTGAACCTCGCAGCTGGCTGCCGGGCTAGCCTTGCCGCTGCTGGCGCTGCTCGGCAACCGGCCCGGCACGCTGGAAACCGGCGTGCTGCCTCCGCTGATAGTGACGTACTGCTTGTTGCCGGCTTTGCTCAAGCTCGTGTCCGCCGGGCTGCTCTGGCAATTTTTGTGCGTGATCGGTCAGGCCCGGCCACGTTTGCTTCCTGAATGGAGAACCTTCCCATGTCGTTCAATCCGTCTTTTATGCACTCCTGGATGTCTCTGCGCCGCGGCTGGCTGCTGGCTGCGGTGCTGGGCATCAGTCTGCTCTCGGGCTGCGCCAGCGTCACGCCGCTGGCTTATCGGGGCCAGACGCCCACGTTCGATCTCAAGCAGTATTTCAACGGACGGCTCACCGCTGTGGGCATCGTGTTCGACCGCTCGGGCAAGATGACGCGGCGCTTCCATGTGACCATCGACGCCTCCTGGAAGGGTGACGTGGGCACGCTGGACGAGCACTTCGTTTACAACGATGGCGCCAAGCAGGAGCGCATCTGGACCATCCGCGAGTTGCCCGAGAAAGATGGCGAGAAGCGCTACATCGGCGCCGCAGGCGATGTGATCGGCGAGGCCATCGGCCGCGCGGCGGGCAATGCGCTGAACTGGCACTACACCCTCGCCCTGCCGGTGGACGGCACGGTCTACAACGTGCAGTTCGACGACTGGATGTATCTGATGGACGACCATGTGCTGCTCAACCATTCGGTCATCACCAAGTTCGGCTTCAAGGTGGGCAGCGTGTTCCTGTCGTTCAACAAGCCCTGAGCCTGAACCCGCGCATCACTGGCTGGAAGGAACGCCGTGTCTGGGTGATCGGCGCGTCCACCGGCATTGGCCGCGCCACCGCGCAGGCCCTGCTGCGGGCAGGCGCGCGGGTGGCGGTGTCGGCGCGCAATGTGCAAGGGCTGCAATCCATCAAGGGCGGGCTGGCGCTGCCGCTCGACGTGACCGATGCCGCTGCGGTGCAAGCCGCCATGCAGCACTTGCTGCGCAACTGGGGCGGCCTCGATCTGCTGCTGTACTGCGCCGGAACCTACCGCCCCATGCGCGCCACCGCATTCGATCTGGCCAGCGCCTTGCAGCATGACGACGTGAACTACCGCGGCGCGCTGCACGCCCTCAATGCAGCGCTGCCAGTGTTCAACGCCCAACGCGCGGGCCACATCGCCCTGGTCAGCAGCGTGGCCGGCCTGGGCGGACTGCCGCAGGCGCTGGCCTACGGGCCGACCAAGGCCGCGCTGATCAATCTCGCCGAAACGCTTTACCTCGACCTGCACCCGCTGGGCATCGGCGTGCATGTCATCAACCCCGGGTTCGTGGAAACGCCGCTCACCGCGCAGAACACCTTCGCCATGCCGGCGCTCATCACCCCGGATCAGGCTGCGAGCGCCATCCTCGCCGGGCAGGAGGAGGGCCGGTTCGACATCCACTTCCCGCGCCGCTTCCCCCTGTGGCTCAAGCTGCTGCGCTTGCTGCCGCGCGGACTGTATTTCCGCATCGTCAGCCGCTTCACCGGGTTGTAGAGCCATACCAGCATCCAGAAGTGGCTCGGCTTTTCTGAACAGCGGGATAAGTGGATGATCTGGTTTCTCGACCGGGCCGAGAAGGGCCTGGCAAAGGAGCGAAGAGGATGAACCACAAACCCACATCCGGTCGACGTCAGCACCGCGTGCACAGCCCGGAGTTCAAAGCCAAGGTGGCACTTGCGGCGCTGCGCGAGGACAAGACCCTGGCCGAGCTGAGTCAGCAAGACGCCTTGCATCCCACCCAGATCACCGAGTGGAAGCGACAGCTCCTGGAGCACGCGGCCGACGTGTTCGGGCGCAAACCCGAGGAAGCCGTGGATTTGGCGCCGCTGCACGAGAAGATCGGGCGGCAGGCGCTGGAGCTGGATTTTTTAAGCAGCGCGCTCACCAAGG
>JAQTVS010000371.1 GCA_028706735.1 Thiomonas sp. | reverse complement strand
AGGCCAGCGGCCTGCGCGCAGCCCACCCCGAACTGGCCTCGCTCGATGTGCGCTGGGGCGTGGACGGCCAGCGCGTGCAGCCGCATCACACCCTGCGGGACGGCGACCGGATCGACTTGTGCCGCCCGCTGCAGGTCGATCCGATGAGCGCACGCCGCCAGCGCGCTGCGGCGGCGAAAAAAGCCCTTGCCTCAAAGCCAAGGCGTTGAGATGTTTTGCGGCAGATCGGCAAGCGCGCCGCTGAACTGAGCCTGCCCATCGCCGAGGACGACAACGCGGCTGGCCAGTTGCTGCGCCCACGGCTTTTGCTCCACAAGCAGCAGGCCCAGACCGTCGGCGCGCAGTTGGTCGAGCAGTGCCGCGGTCGCCGCCACGCGCTGCGGCGCCAGGCCCTCGGTCGGTTCATCGAGCAACAGAAGCTGGGGATTGCCCATCAGCGCACGGGCGATGGACAGCATCTGCTGCTCACCGCCGGACAGAACCTTCGCCGACGTGCGCAGACGCGGAATGAGCGCTGGAAACAGTGCAAGCACGCGGGCTTCATCCCATTGCGCTGCGGCGGCGCCCGCAGCAGCCTTGGCGCCGAGGCGCAGGTTTTGCCGCACGCTCAGGTGCGGGAAGATGTCGCGTTGTTCCGGCACATAGCCCAGCCCCAGCCGGGCGCGCTGGTGCGTGGGCAGAGGGAGCATGTCGCGGCCCGCCCATCGCACTTCGCCGGTGGCGGGAATCAGCCCCATCAATGCTTTGAGCAGGGTGCTGCGCCCGCTGCCATTGCGCCCCAGCAGCAGAACCAGTTCGCCCGCGCGCACCTGCAAGTCCACCCCGCGCAGCACCTGCACCAAGCCGTAGCCGCCGTGCAGACCGCGCACGCTCAGCAGCGGGGCTGTCATGGCGCGAGTCCGAGATAGATCGCCTGCACCCGCGCGTCGGCGCGAATGTCCTGCGGCGTGCCGTCGGCCAGCACCCGGCCCTGGTGCAGCACGATCACGCGGCTGGCCAGGCGGAACACGGCGTCGAGGTCGTGCTCGATCAGCAGCAGGGTGCTGTCTTGGCAGACCTGCTCGATCAGATCCAGCATGTGCCCCGCCTGCGCCCGGCTCATGCCCGCCGTCGGCTCATCGAGCAGCAACAGCGGGGCCTTGCTTGAGAGCGCCCCCAGGGTCGGCTCACCGACCCGCCCCCCGAGGGGGGTGAGAAAACTTGGGGCGGCCCGGCGTTTTCTCATGAGCGCCCCCAGGGTCGGCTCACCGACCTGTTCCCCGTGGGGGATGAGAAAACTTGGGGCGGCCTGGCGTTTTCTCATGAGCGCCCCCAGGGTCGGCTCACCGACCTGTTCCCCGAGGGGGGTGAGAAAACTTGGGGCGGCCTGGCGTTTTCTCATGAGCGCAAGGCCAAGTTCGAGCGCGCGCAGGCTGGCGTAGTCGATGTGCTGCGCACTCACTTGAGCCAGCGCCTGCAGTTGCAGGGCGTGCAGCCAGCGCGCGGTGTCCTGTTCCAGCGCGGTGTCGCGCGCCAGCCGCCGCAGCCAGTTGCCGCCCGTCTGCGCCAGCAGCGCGCAGCGCAGATTGTCGGCCACGCTCAAGCGCCCGAACACCTGCGGCGACTGAAAGCTGCGTCCCACTCCGGCGCGTGCGATGTGGTGCGGGGGCAGGCGGTCAATACGGCGGCCATTCAGCCACACACTGCCCGCGTGCAATGGCCGCAAGCCGCTGATGACTTGAAACAGCGTGGTTTTGCCCGCGCCGTTGGGGCCGATGACGCCCACACGCTCGCCGCCATTCACCTGCAGATTCAGTCCGGCGAGGATGGGCTGGCCGCCAAGCACGCAATGCACGTCTTGCAGCGCCAGCAAGGGCGCGGCAACGGAACGGCTCTGCGCGCTCATAGCCGTGCTCCGCGGGCGCGCAACTGTTGCGCGACTGCCCGCCCCACCAGGGTGCTCAGACCCAGGCCGGTGGCGGCCAGCAAGATGGCGCCTCCCCAGACGTCCGCGCTGTGCGGCTGCAGGGTCAGGCCATAGAGTCGCACCGCGCTGCCACCCTGCAGTTGCTGGCGCACGGCGTAGAGCAGTTCGATCAGGCTGCTCAGGCCAACGATGGACAGGGCCGCGCACAACAGCAGCGCCGCCAGGCCCCAAAGCAGATCGGGCTGGCGCGCGGCGCGCACGCGGGCGGCCAGGTCGCGCAACACCCCGGCCAGCCCTTGCGGCGCCCAGATCACGAGGCCCAGAAATCCCAGCCCCACATAGAGCATCCAGGCCCGCGAGACTGCGGCGAGCATGACCTCGCTGCCCACCATCAGCCCCGCCCCGAGCATCGCGCCCCACACGGTTCCGCTGCCTGCAGCCAGACTGAAGAGCAAGGCCATGCTGGACTGTTGCAAGCCCAGCGAACCGGCGCTCACCTGCTCGAACTGCAGGGTTTGCAGCGCCCCGGCAAGTCCCGCAAGAAACGCGCTGACGAGCAGAACCTGCAGCCGCACCCGGCGCGGGGCGATGCCGCTGACTGCCGCCCGCAAGGGGTTGTCGCGCACTGCGCCCGCCAGCAAACCCAGCCGCGTGCCATCCAGCCAGCGCAGCACGGCAGCACCCAGCAGCACATAGGCCGCGCTCACGCCATACACCTGCCGTTGCGACAGCAGGGTGAGTCCCAGCCACGCCGGCCCGGCGGTGCGGTCGGTGGACACGCCGCCTTCGCCGCCGAAAAACCCCTGCAGCATCGGCGCAAGCAGGGCGACGAGCACGCCCAGGCCCAGGGTGATCATGGCAAAGCTCAAGCCGCCGCGCCGCACGCTGACCGGCCCGGCCACCAGCGCCACCCCCACTGCGAACAGACCGCCATACAAGGGCACGAGGGCAAACGGCAGAGGCCAGCCCTGCGCGGCAATCGTGTTCATCGCGTGCGCCGCGGCGTAGGCGGCCATCCCGGAGAACAGCGCCTGGCCGAAGCTCAGCAGGCCCACGCGCGTGACCAGCAAACCGATGGACAGCAGCAACAACCAGGCGCGCGCCAGTTGCGACAACAGGCTCAAGCG
>JAQTVS010000053.1 GCA_028706735.1 Thiomonas sp. | reverse complement strand
GCGCAGGTGGCGGGTGAGACGGCGGGTATCGATTCCACCGATGGCGACAGTGTCCTGTTCGCGCAGATAAGCATCCAGTGATTGCTGGCTGCGGTAGTTGGACAACAGCGCGGGAAGGTCTTTGATGATGAGCCCCGCGGCATGCACCTTGGCGGCCTCCACATCCTGCGCGTTGACGCCCACGTTCCCGATGTGCGGGTAAGTGAGGGTGACGATCTGGCGACAGTAGCTCGGATCGGTGAGGATTTCCTGGTAGCCGGTGATGGCTGTGTTGAACACCACTTCACCGACGGTCTGCCCCGTTGCACCGATGGAAAGTCCGCGAAAAATCGAGCCGTCGGCGAGAACCAGAACGGCTTTGGGCAGCATGGGCAACATGAAAATTCTCCGGTGAGCGCCCGGATATTGGAATGGTTCGCCAGCCTGGATGGCCGGATTGGCCGGGCTGGCGAACCTGGGGCGCGGGCCGCGGCAAGCGCTTTGACAGCCGACTTGCCCGTCCTTCGCGCTCCCTTGGTGTTCGCCGCAGGACGGCGACGCTTCAGGCGCACAAAATTTGTCAGATTATATTCATGCGGTTGATGCAAAGTCTTCGGCGCCGTCCCGTTTGATGAACACCCTCTCCCCCCTGCCCCGTCCACTGCCTCTATTCGCGATTGCCCTGATCGTGCTGCTCGCCCACGGGCTGCTGCTGGCCTGGCTGGCGTTCCCCCCCGCCGCGCCGCCGAGCAAACCCGAGCAACGTCTGGACTGGGTGATGCTGGAGCCCGCGAAACCACTTCCCAAGCCGCCGGCGCCTGCGCCTGCGCCAAAACCGGCGCGTCCCGCTCCGCCCCGGCCGAAAGCCGCCCAAGCCGCACCCAAGATCACTGCGCACAAGCCCGCCCAAGTCAAACAACCCCCGCCCACGCCGCACGCCGCAACCACATCGGTTGCGCCCATTGCTGCGCCTCACGCAGATCAGCCTGTGCGAGAGCCACCAACCCGCACGCCAACACCACACCAGACGCCAGCGCTCAAACCTGCTGCGCCCAGTCCCGAAACCGAACCGGGCCGCACGCCAGCGGTCGCAGCAGCCTCTGCGCCACCCACCGCGGCACCAGCCGTGGAAACCGCAGCGTCTTACAAGGCAGAGTATCTGGATAATCCGCCGCCGCCCTATCCCCGCCTGTCGCGGCAACTGGGAGAGGAAGGCACGGCGCTGCTCAAGGTGCAGGTGGGCCCGGACGGGCGCGCCTTGCAGGTCAAGCTCATGTCCTCCACTGGCTATTCCCGGCTGGACGAGGCGGCCGAAGCCACGGTGGCGCAATGGCGCTTCGTCGCCGCCACCCGCAACGGGCAGGCCATCACCTCCTGGGTGCTGGTGCCCATCAAGTTCCGCATTCTGAATTGATCAGTTGACCGTCTGCAGCGCCCGGTCGAGCAGAGTCTCAATATCGGCGGTGTGCGGCAGCGTGCCGAAGCCGCCGCCCCACTCTTCACCGAGGCGGGTGGAGCAGAACGTCTGGGCGATGGATTCGGGCGCATGCCGCAGCAGCAGCGCGGCCTGCACCGCCAGCACAAGGTCGTGAGTGATTGACCGGGCGCGGCTCTGCAGATCGTCGGTGCTGCGCAGGACGTTGGACAGGCGCCGCAAATGCGCGTCGAAATGGGCGTTGCGGCCCTGCGCCGGAGCGAGTTCGGCCATGAGTGCATCGGCGGTGCGCGAATTCTTGCCCAGGGCGCGCAGCACGTCCAGGCACATCACGTTGCCCGAGCCTTCCCAGATGGAATTCACCGGCATTTCACGATAGATGCGGGCCTGCACATCGTCTTCCACATAGCCGTTTCCGCCCAGCACTTCCATCGCCTCGGCCGCAAGCTCGGGGCCGCGTTTGCAGATGCGGAACTTTCCCGCCGGAGTCAGCAGGCGACGCAATAACAACTGCGCCTCGTCGTGCTGCGCATCGAAGGCCTGCGCCAGCCGCAGGGCCAGGGCGATGGCGGCTTCCACTTCCAGCGCCATGTCGGCCAGCACGTTGCGCATCAGCGGCTGGTCGATCAGCGCTGCGCCGAACGCTTGGCGATGCCGCGCGTAATGCACCGCCTGACTCAACGCCTGGCGCATCAGTCCGGTGGTGCCGAGCACGCAGTCCAGCCGGGTGTAGGTTCCCATCTCCAGGATGGTGGGCACGCCGCGCCCTTCTTCGCCCAGCAGATGTCCCCACGCGCCCTGAAACTCCACTTCGGCGGAGGCGTTGGAACGGTTGCCCAGCTTGTCTTTGAGGCGCTGGATCAGCACCGGGTTCTTGCCGCCGTCCGGCGCCCATCGGGGCACGAAAAAGCAACTCAAGCCCCCCGGCGTCTGCGCCAGAACGAGGTGCGCATCACATTGCGGCGCGGAGAAAAACCATTTGTGGCCGGTCAGGCGCCAGGCGCCCGCGCCATCAGGCTCGGCGCGGGTGGTGTTGCTGCGCAGATCGGAGCCGCCCTGCTTTTCGGTCATCCCCATGCCGATCAGGCCGCCACGCTTTTGCGCCAGCGGCAGATCGCGCGGATCATATTCAGGCCGCAGCAGGGTGGGCAGCCAGTCGCGCGCCAGCATCGCATCGCGCGACAGGGCGGGAATTGCGCCATAAGTCATGGTGGTCGGGCACATCGACCCGGCCTCGATCTGCGTCTGCAGAATGAATCCCGCCGCCCGCGCCGCATGCGCGCCGGGCCGGGGGTGCGCCCACGGGCCGGTGTGCAGGCCGCGTCGGGCGATGGCGGCCATCAGCGCGTGCCAAGCGGGGTGAAGCTCGATCTGGTCGCGGCGGAAGCCCCGGGCATCGAAGGCGCGGAGCGTGGGT
Source organism: Thiomonas sp. (assembly GCA_028706735.1). Taxonomy (GTDB): domain Bacteria; phylum Pseudomonadota; class Gammaproteobacteria; order Burkholderiales; family Burkholderiaceae_C; genus Thiomonas. The sequence goes on along the minus strand of JAQTVS010000053.1, from coordinate 9,325 downwards.
TCATGCTGATTGGCCAGCCGGCCCTGGTCGTAGCTGAACGCGGCGCCGAGTTCCGCGCCCTGCTGCGCCAGAGCGTCTTGCGCCCACTCAGCGCCCCCGCGCACAAGCGCCTCGCGCAAGGCGGGATCGGCGGTGAAGAGGTTGTAATCTTGCAAGGGCGGCGCCTGATTGGTCACGGCGTGGGTTGGCCAGGTCATGATGATCTCCTGCTTGTCTCCCGCCCATTGCAGCACCTTCCCTCAGTGGACTGCAAGGCATCGCCCGTTACCATGCTCGGCTATCCGGCAGATCGTCAGCGGCCTGCACCGGCCTTGCACTGTCCTTAATTTTCTACATGTCGCATTCCTCACAAGACTTTTCCGCCTCCGATCCCGGCCCCGGCCGCGGCCTGGTCTGGGTGCTGTTCGCCGCCCTCGTCGTGTTGTGGCTGGGCACGCTGGGATGGCGCGATCTGGTGCCTACGGACGAAGGCCGCTATGCAGAAATTCCGCGCGAAATGGTGGTGACGGGCGACTGGGTCACCCCGCGGCTCGACGGCTTCAAATACTTCGAGAAGCCGCCGCTGCAATACTGGGCGACCGCGGTGAGCTACGAAGTGTTCGGCTTCGGCGAATGGCAGGCGCGGCTGTGGACTGGGCTCACCGGCCTGTTCTCCGTGCTGTTCACCGGCTGGGCCGGAACGCGCCTGTTTAACCGCCGCACCGGGGTGTTTGCCGCTGCGGTGCTCGCCAGCATGTTTTACTGGAACGCGATGAGCCACATCAACACGCTGGACATGGGCACCGCCGCCACCATGTCCGCGAGTCTGATGGCCTTTCTGCTCGCGCAGCGGCCTGATGCCAGCCGTGCCCAGACCCGCTGGTGGATGTGGGCCTGCTGGGCTTCCATGGCGCTGGCCATGCTGTCCAAAGGACTGATCGGCATTCTGCTGCCCGGCGCCGCGCTCGTGCTCTACACCCTGATTTACCGCGACTGGGCGTTGTGGACGCGGCTTTATATCGTCAGCGGCCTGCTGATCTTTCTGGCGATTGCCGCCCCCTGGTTCATCTGGGTGCAGCTGCGCAACCCCGAGTTTTTCGATTATTTTTTCATCTACCAGCAGTTCACCCGCTTTCTCACCAGCGAACTCAAACGCCCCGGCCCGTGGTGGTATTTCCTTCCCATCCTGATTCTGGGCGTGCTGCCCTGGCTGGGCAGCCTGGTTCCGGCGCTGTGGAAAAGCGCGTCCCAGCCCGCCCTGCGTGGCGCGGCATTTGGCGGCGCACAGGGCCGCACTCTGCATGCCCAAGGCATGCTGCTCATCTGGGCGGTGTTCATTTTTGTGTTTTTCAGCATCTCCAAATCCAAGCTGCCGTCCTACATCCTGCCCGTCTTCCCGGCGATTGCGCTGCTGATCGCAGACTATCTCGACCGGGCACGGCCCAGAGCGCTGCGCTGGCAGTTTGCTCTGCTGGCGCTGCTGGGACTGGCGGCAGTGGTCGGCTTCACGCAGTTGCATCGTCTGGGCAATGCCATTACGCCCGGCGCGCTGTATCAGCAGTTTGGCTGGTGGCTGGAAGTCACCGCCGTGCTGGCGCTGGGCAGCGGCCTGCTGGCCTGGCGCTGGGAAGCGCAGGAGCGGCGTACGGCGGCGGTGCTCCTCGTCGGCGTGGCGATGACCCTGGGGTTTTCCCTTGGCATCCAGCAATTCCAAATTCTGGGCCGCACCGCCTCGACCAAGGACGTGGTGAACGCAATCCGCCCCTGGATTCATCCGGGCCAGCCGTTCTACACCGTGAGCACCTATGACCAGACCCTGCCGTTCTACCTCGACCGCACCGTCACGTTGGTGGAGTACCAGGGCGAATTGCACTTCGGCATCGCGCAGCAGCCCGCGCTCTGGGTGCCGACTTACGCCGATTTCGCCAAACGCTGGGAGGCGGACAAACTGCCGCTGGCACTGATGCCACCGTCCACCCTGCCTGCGCTGCAGGCTTTGCACGTCCCCATGACCGTGATCTATCGCACGACCCGATTCATTGTCATTGCCAAGCCGGGGCAAGACTATGGCGCTGCGGCGCAGGCTGCGGCCGCCAGCTTGCCCGCCGATTGGAACGTCGGCGAGTCGTTGACACCTCCTGCTCCCGGGACTGTTCGATGAGCGCCGTCGCCTTCGCTCTCGTGCTGACAGGTGTGCTGCTGAACGCCGCAGCGCAACTGCTCATCAAGTCCGGCGCCGAGACGGTTGGCCGCTTCAACTTCACCGCGAGCAATCTCTGGCATGCCGGTCTGCACTTCGCGCTGCAATGGCAGATCCTGCTGGGCCTGACGTTTTACGCGGTCTCCGTCGTGGTGTGGATTTTGGCGCTCACGCGGGTGCAGGTCTCCATCGCCTACCCCATGCTGTCGCTGGGCTACGTGGTCACCGCGTTTGCCGCGTGGTGGCTGTTCGGCGAGGCGCTCACTGTGCAGAAACTCGTCGGCATTGCCGTCATCATCGTGGGCGTGCTCATCGTCGCCCGCGCCTGAAATTTCCCGCATGACCTCCCAAGACATTCTTCCCTTCACCCGCCCGGACATCGACGAGGACACCATCGCCGGGGTCGTCGAGGTGCTGCGCTCAGGCTGGATCACCACCGGCCCGTGGTGCGCCAAATTCGAGCAGGCGCTGTCCGAGTTTTTCGGCGGCCGCACAGTGCTGGCCTATTCCTCCGGCACCGTGACCATGGAAGTCGCGCTCAAACTGCTGGGCATCGGACCGGGAGATGAAGTCATCACCACGCCGCTGTCCTGGGTGGCCACGAGCAATGTCATTCTGGCCGTGGGCGCCGCGCCGGTGTTTGTCGACATCGACCCCGTCACGCGCAATATTGATTGCGCCCGCATCGAAGCCGCCATCACCCCGCGCACCCGTGCCATCTTGCCTGTCCACCTCGCCGGGCTGCCCGCCGATCTGGACGCGATCTACGCCATCGCCGCCCGCCACAAGCTGCGGGTGATCGAAGACGCGGCGCAGGCCATCGGCAGCCTGTGGAAAGACCAGCGTATCGGCAGCTTTGGCGATTTCGCCTCGTTCAGCTTCCACCCCAATAAAAACATCACCTCCATCGAAGGCGGCTGCCTGGTGCTCCCGCCGGATGCAGACGCCGACTTGGCCCGCCGCCTGCGCCTGCAAGGTGTGCAGCGCAGCGGACTCGACGGCATGGAGGTCGACGTGGTCGGCGGCAAGTCCAATCTCACCGACGTCGCGGCGCGCGTGGGTTGGGGCCAGTTGCAGCACATCGAGACGTTCAACGCCCGCCGCCGCGATCTGGCGCGGCAATATTTCACTGCATTCGATGCCATTGACCTGCAAGCGCGCGGCGTGCAACTCCCCCCGCGCGACTTCACCCAAAGCAACTGGCATATGTTCCAGATCGTCCCGCCGCCGCAGGCGCCGCGTGCCGCGCTGATGCAGGCGCTCAAGGATCGCGGCATAACCACCGGCGTGCACTATCCGCCCATTCACCTGTTCAGCCTTTACCGCAAGCGCGGCTTCCAGCCCGGCGATTTTCCACATGCCGAAGCGGTGGGCGCAGCCATCCTCACCCTGCCGCTTTTCCCTCGCATGCTTGACAGCGATGTGACGCGGGTGACTGCCGCCCTCGACGCCGTGCTGCGACAATTCGGCCTATGACTCTGCATCCTCACCCCGCCGTTTCGGTGGTCGTTCCCGTCTACAACGAAGAGGCCGGACTCGCCGCCCTGTTTGCCCGCCTCTACCCCGCGCTCGATGCGCTGGGCGAGCCCTACGAAATTCTGTTCGTCAACGACGGCAGCCGCGACCGCTCCGCCGCCCTGCTGGCCGCGCAGCAACGCCTGCGCCCGGATGTCACCCGCGTGGTGCTGTTCAACGGCAATTACGGCCAGCACATGGCCATCCTCGCGGGTTTCGAGCACACCCGCGCGCCCATCGTCGTCACCCTCGACGCCGACCTGCAAAACCCGCCCGAGGAAATCGGCAATCTGGTGGCCAAGATGCGCGAGGGTTACGACTACGTCGGCACCATCCGCCGCATGCGCCAGGACAGCCGGTTTCGCCGCTACGCCAGCCGTGCAATGAACTGGACGCGCGAAAAAATCACCAGCGTGCGCATGACCGACCAAGGCTGCATGCTGCGCGCTTACGGCCGCGACGTGGTGGACACGGTGAACCGCTGCACCGAGGCCAACACCTTCGTTCCCGCGCTGGCCTACACCTTCGCCCTCAAGCCCACCGAAATCGAGGTGGCGCATGAAGAGCGGCAGGCTGGAGATTCCAAGTATTCGCTGTTCAAGCTCATCCGGCTGAACTTCGATCTGGTCACCGGATTCTCCCTCGTCCCCCTGCAACTCATGTCGTATTCGGGCATCCTGCTGGCGCTGGCTTCTGGCGCGCTGTTCCTCTACCTCATGGTGCAGCGCTTTGTCGAAGGATCGCAGGTGCAGGGCGTGTTCACCCTGTTCGCCATCACCTTCTTCCTGCTTGGCGTGGTGCTGTTCAGCATCGGCTTGCTGGGGGAATACATCGGGCGCATCTACGAACAGGTGCGCGGGCGCCCGCGCTATCTGGTGCAGGCCGTATTGCAAGACCTGCCGCCTGAGCCAGGCGTTTTCGTGCAGCACGCAGCCCCTTCAACCAGCGCAGCGAACCAGACACAGGCCGCCACAACGTGAGAGCCGTCGTCTTCGCCTATCACAATGTCGGCGTGCGCTGCCTCAAGACGCTGCTGGCGCGCGGCGTGCAGGTCGATCTCGTTGTCACCCACCCGGACAGCCCGGCCGAAACCCTGTGGTTCGATCGCGTGGCCGACGTGGCGGCAGAAGCCGACATCCCCGTGGCCTATGTGGAGGACGCGGTTGACGCGGCATTGATCGACCGGGTTGCCGCGCTCGCACCCGACTATCTGTTTTCCTTCTACTTCCGCCGCATGCTGCCCGCGCGGCTGCTGGCTGCCGCACGAATCGCCGCGCTCAATCTGCACGGCTCGCTGCTGCCCAAGTATCGCGGCCGGGTTCCGGTGAACTGGGCCGTGCTGCACGGCGAAACCGAGACCGGCGCCACGCTGCACATCATGGAAGCCAAGCCCGATGCGGGCGACATCGTTGCGCAGCAGGCCGTGCCCATCCTGCCGGACGATACGGCCAAGGAGGTGTTCGACAAGCTCACCGTCGCCGCCGAGATTGCGCTGTGGAACGTGCTGCCGCAACTGCAGCGCGGCGAAGTGCCGCGTCGCGCCAACAATCTCGCCGCTGGCAGCTATTTCGGCGGCCGCAAGCCTGAAGATGGCCGCATCGACTGGGCGCAACCGGCGCAAGCGGTCTACAACCTCATCCGAGCCGTGGCCCCGCCCTACCCCGGCGCCTTTTTCGATCTGGGCGGCCAGCAATTCATCGTTGCCCGCGCCCGCCTGGCGCGGCCCGAACTCGCCGGACAGCTCGCCGCATCCGCGCCTGTCGGCCCGCATCGCGTGGGCGGGCAGATCCTCGCCAGGGCGGCTGACGGCGGCGTGATCCACCTTCTCGAACTCTGGGCCGCAGAGCGCCCCGGCCAACCCCTCAACGCACAACAATTCTCAAGTCTCGCAGGACTGCAATCATGAAAAAAATCCTCATCCTCGGCGTCAACGGCTTCATCGGCCATCATCTGTCCAAGCGCATCCTCGCCACCACCGACTGGCAGGTGTACGGCATGGACATGAACACCGATCGCATCGAAGACCTGCTGCCCAACCCGCGCTTCAAGTTCTTCGAGGGCGACATCACCATCAACAAGGAGTGGATCGAGTACCACGTGCGCAAGTGCGACGTCATCCTGCCGCTGGTCGCCATCGCCACGCCAGCCACTTATGTGAAAGCGCCGCTGCGCGTGTTCGAACTCGACTTCGAGGCCAACCTGCCCATCGTGCGCGCTGCGGTCAAACACAAGAAGCACCTCGTGTTCCCGTCCACCTCCGAGGTCTATGGCATGAGCGCAGATGCCGAGTTCGATCCCGAGAACTCCCCCCTCACCTACGGCCCGATCAATAAGCCGCGCTGGATTTACGCCTGCTCCAAACAGTTGATGGACCGCGTGATCGCCGCCTACGGCCAGCAGGAGGGACTGAACTACACCTTGTTCCGCCCGTTCAACTGGATCGGCGCGGGGCTGGACACCATTTTCTCCGCCAAGGAAGGCAGTTCGCGCGTCGTGACGCAGTTTCTCGGCCACATCGTGCGCGGAGAAGCCATCAGCCTGGTTGACGGCGGGCAGCAAAAACGCGCCTTCACCGACATCGACGACGGCATCGACGCGCTCATGAAAATCATCGACAACAAGGACGGTGTGGCCAGCGGCCAGATCTACAACATCGGCAACCCGGCCAACAATCATTCCATTCGAGAACTGGCCGAGCACATGCTGCGCATTGCCGCCTCCGTGCCCGAATACGCCCAGTTTGCCCGCCAAGTGCAATTGATCGAAACCAGTTCCGGCGCCTACTACGGCCAGGGCTACCAGGACGTGCAGAACCGCGTGCCCAAGATCACCAACACCATGCGCGACCTGAATTGGGCCCCCAAAGCCGACATGGACACTGCGCTGCGCAAGATTTTCGACGCCTACCGCGGCCACATTGCGCAGGCCCGGGCGCTGATGGACGACGCCGGTAATTGAGCGGATTGAATCCGTCGTTGTGCGGCGGCGGGAAAACCGCTTCGAAACAACATAGAATGCGCAGTGACGGGCCGCCTCGCATCGCGGCGCGGTGAACTTGGTCAGGTCGGGAACGAAGCAGCCACAGCCGCTTACCGAGAGTGCCGGGGGAACGGCTCGTCACCCCCCAATTTCAGAATCGTCCGCGCTCGCCGTCAAACAGTCGGGCGCCGGCTTCTTCAAGGTGTTTGCCCAGTCTCTGATTCAGGTTCACTCCGTTGCGATCAGCGCCACCGCGGCAATTTGTGTCAAAATCCCCATCAAATCTTTCTATCGAGGTGACCATGGCTAGCGAACTGATCAAACATACCAACGACGCGGATTTCGAGCAGGATGTGCTCAAGTCTGGCGTGCCTGTGCTCGTGGACTTCTGGGCTGAATGGTGCGGGCCGTGCCGCATGATCGCGCCGACGCTGGACGAAATGGCCAGTGAATATCAAGGCAAACTCGCCATCGTGAAGGTCAACGTGGACGAGAACCGCTCCATCCCGGCCAAGTTCGGCATTCGCGGCATTCCCACGCTGCTGCTGTTCAAGAACGGCGAGCTTGCTGGCAACAAGGTTGGCGCAGCGTCCAAGTCTCAGCTCACCGCTTTCGTTGACGCCCATCTATGATGCATCACGTTGCGCGGTCATCATCGCCGCGCAACACATCCGGCGGTTGGCCATTCCGAGCCGGCCGCATGCTGTGATACCCCGCCGTGATACGCCTGACACGGCCTGTTTGACCCCCTCCCCTCCCCTCTTTTGATCTGCTGCGTCGCGTGAGCCATTTCTTGGCTCATGCACCGCCCGATGACGGCGGATCGGCTTGCAGCCTTCCCTCCCGAGCTTTTCACCATGCATCTGTCCGAACTCAAAGCGACACACGTCTCCAAGCTGCTTGAAATGGCGCAGTCGTTCGAGATTGAGAACGCCAGCCGCCTGCGCAAGCAGGAATTGATGTTCGCCATCCTCAAGAAGCACGCCCGCACCGGCGAGCAGGTGTTCGGCGACGGCTGCCTGGAAGTGTTGCCGGATGGCTTCGGCTTTCTGCGCGCGCCCGAGTCGAGCTATATGGCGTCGCCGGATGACATCTACATCTCGCCCAGCCAGATCCGTCGCTTCAATCTGCACACCGGTGACTCCATCGAAGGCGAAGTGCGTGTGCCCAAAGACGGCGAACGCTACTTTGCGCTGGTGAAGGTCGATCGCGTCAACGGCGTGACCCCGGAGGAAAACAAGAACAAGATCATGTTCGAGAACCTGACGCCGCTCTTCCCAACGGAACACATGCGTCTGGAGCGCGACATCAAGGGCGAAGAAAACATCATCGGCCGCGTGATCGACATCGTGGCCCCCATCGGCAAAGGCCAACGCGGCTTGCTGGTCGCCCCGCCCAAAAGCGGCAAGACCGTGATGCTGCAGGCGCTTGCGCACGCCATCACCAACAATCACCCGGAGGTCGTGCTCATCGTGCTGCTGATCGACGAGCGCCCGGAAGAAGTGACCGAAATGCAGCGTTCGGTGCGTGGCGAAGTGGTGAGCTCCACCTTCGACGAGCCGGCTGTACGCCATGTGCAGGTTGCCGAAATGGTCATCGAGAAGGCCAAGCGTCTGGTGGAACTGAAAAAAGATGTGGTCATCCTGCTCGACTCCATCACCCGCCTGGCGCGGGCTTACAACACGGTCATCCCAACCTCCGGCAAGATTTTGACCGGCGGGGTCGATGCCAACGCCCTGCAGCGCCCGAAGCGCTTTTTTGGCGCGGCGCGCAATATCGAAGAAGGCGGTTCGCTCACCATTATCGGCACCGCGCTGGTTGATACCGGCAGCCGCATGGACGAGGTGATCTACGAAGAGTTCAAGGGCACCGGCAATATGGAAATCCACCTGGATCGTCGCCTCTCCGAAAAGCGCGTCTATCCGGCCATGTTGATCAACCGCTCTGGCACGCGCCGTGAAGAATTGCTGCTCAAGCCTGAAATCCTGCAGAAAGCCTGGATTCTGCGCAAACTGCTCTATCCCATGGACGAAATTCAGGCGATGGAATTCCTGCTCGACAAGATGAAGCAGACCAAGAACAACGCCGAGTTCTTCGACATGATGCGCCGCGGCGGTTAATCGCCGAAAAATCTGCGATAATTTTATGTTTTGCCAAGTACCGACAGCCGATTGATTTTCGATCCCGCAATGTGTTCACGCGCGTCGGCGGCTAGCGCTCTCAAAGGAACTGAAATGAAACCCGGAATCCACCCCCAATACCGCGACGTCTGCTTCCTCGACCTGTCCACCGGCTCGAAGATCATCATCTCCTCCACCGCCCAGACGCGTGAAAGCGTCAAGCTCGACGATGGCCGCGAAGTGCCCCTGTACAAGGTGGAAACCAGCGGAGAGTCGCACCCCTTCTACACCGGCAAGCAAAAGAGCATCGACACGCTGGGCGGCCGCGTCGAGAAATTCCGCCAGAAGTTCGCCAAGGCGGCTGGCAAGGCCTGAGCGCCTGTGTCTGAAGCTGCGGATTGCCCAAGCAATCCCGCGGGCGATTGACTGAACGGGCAGCGCGGCTGCCCGTTGTCATTTTCAAAGCGTCCACCCTGCCCCATCTATGAGTTCGGCTTTCTCGCACGGACAGACCCGCAGACCGCCGGCGCGC
>JAQTVS010000052.1 GCA_028706735.1 Thiomonas sp. | reverse complement strand
AGGCGCCAAACTGCGCATCCACGAACTGCTCAGGCCGCAAGCGCTGCAGCGTGTCGCGGTTGCCCATCAGCAGACTGATCGGCTGTCCTGCGGCGGCCAGCACCTTTTCCACCAGCGGATAGCTCTCAGGGTGGACGCCGGTGCGGTCGAGCGGGTTGTCGCCGCCGTTGATGCGCAGAAAGCCCGCTGCCTGCTCGAAGGTTTTGTCGCCCAGACCGCGCACCGCCTTGAGTGCCGCTCGGCTGGCAAAAGCGCCGGCCTGGTCGCGGTGCAGCACGATCTGCTCGGCAATGCGCGCGCTCAGCCCCGCCACACGGGCCAGCAGCGGCGCCGAGGCGGTGTTCAGATCCACGCCGACGGCATTCACGCAGTCTTCGACGATGGCGTCAAGCTTGCGCGACAGCGCGGCCTGGTTCACGTCGTGTTGATACTGGCCAACGCCGATGCTCTTGGGGTCGATCTTCACCAGTTCGGCCAGCGGGTCTTGCACCCGGCGGGCGATGGATACGGCGCCGCGCAGGCTCACGTCCAGATCGGGAAACTCGCGGCTGGCCAGCGCACTTGCGGAATACACCGAGGCCCCTGCCTCGCTCACTGTCAGCTTGGCCAGTCCCGGCTTGCCCGCAAGTTGCAGGAGTTCAGCGGCAAGCAGATCGGTCTCGCGGCTGGCGGTGCCGTTGCCAATGGAAATGAGTTGCACGTCATGGCGCTGCACCAGCGCGGCCAGGATGGCCAGCGCGCCATGCACGTCACGGCGCGGCTCGAAGGGGTAGACGGTGGCGGTGTCGAGCAGCTTGCCGGTGGCGTCGACCACGGCAACTTTCACTCCTGTACGGATGCCGGGGTCCAGCCCCATCACGACCTTGGGCCCGGCAGGCGCGGCCAGCAGCAGATCGCGCAAATTCGCGCCAAACACGTCGATGGCCACGGCTTCAGCCTGCTCGCGCAGCCGCGCCAGCAACTCGCGCTCCAGGGTAAGCGAAAGCTTGACCTTCCAGGTCCACTGCAACACGCGGCGCAACCAGTCGTCTGCCGCGCGACCCTGATGGCTCCAGCGCAGCAGCACGGCCAGCCGCCCCTCGGCCATGGCCGCCAGCGTTGGCGCAACGCTGCCCTCGGGCGCAGGCGGCAGGTCGATGTGCGCATCGAGCACTTCTTGCGCGCGCCCGCGCAGCACCGCCAAAGCGCGGTGCGAGGGCACTTTGTCCAGCGGCTCGGCATAGTCGAAATAGTCGCGGAACTTGGCGCCTTCCTGCTCTTTTCCGGCGCGCACCTGGCTGAACAGATGGCCAGTCTGCCAAAGCCACTCGCGCATGGGCGCCACCACAGCCGGGTCTTCGGCCCAGCGTTCGCTGAGAATGTCGCGGGCGCCGTCAAGGCAGGCTTGCGGCGTGGAGGTATCGGCCACCTCGTTGTTGTCTTGCGGGCGGACATACTCTGCCGCCGCCTGCAGGGGTTCGGTCTGCGGCTGCAGCCACAGCAAATCGGCGAGCGGTTCCAGACCGGCCTCTCGCGCTTTTTGCGCCCGCGTGACACGGCGCGGCTTGTAGGGCAAATAGAGATCTTCGAGCTCCTGCTTTTGTCCGGTCGCGCTGATGGCGGCCTGCAATTCGGGCGTGAGCTTGCCTTGCTCGGCGATGGACTGCAGCACCACGGCGCGGCGGTCTTCGAGTTCACGCAGATAGAGCAGGCGCTCCTCCAGCGTGCGCAGGTGGTCGTCACTCATGCCGCCCGTCACCTCTTTGCGGTAGCGGGCAATGAAGGGCACAGTGGCGCCGCCATCCATCAACTCGATGGCCGCCTGGATCTGCTGCGCGGGTAGTTGCAGTTCGGCGCTGAGCGCCTGCAACACCCGACGCGCGGCGGCCTGCGGGTTGGCATACGGATTCTGGGAAGCGGTATCGGCAGCGGTCATGGCGGGCAAAAAGGCTGCAGTGTAGGGGTTGCCGCCGCACCCCAAAAAGCAAAACCGGACGGAATGGAAGTGTCCATTCCGTCCGGCGCGGCTTGACCGGAAGGTCTTACAGCGCGTTCACTGGCAGCTTGAGATAGCTCACTCCATTGGCTTCGGCCTTGGGCATTTCGCCTGCGCGCACATTGATCTGCACCGAGGGCAAGATGAGCGCGGGCATGTTCAGCGTGGCGTCGCGCTTTTTACGGAAGGCGACGAATTCATCCTCTGTGGTCTTTTCGTTGAGTTGGACATTGCCGTCGCGCTCGGCCTGCACCGTGGTCTGCCAGATTGGGTCGCGTCCGCCGGGCATGTAGTCGTGGCAAAGGTAGAGCTTGGTCTGCGGCGGCAGGCTGTAGAGCTTGTGCACCGACTGGTACAGCACATGCGCGTCGCCGCCGGGAAAGTCGCAGCGCGCCGTGCCGTAGTCGGGCATGAACAAGGTGTCGCCGACAAAGGCGCTATCGCCCACCAGATAGGTCACACAGGCGGGCGTGTGGCCGGGAGTGTGCATCACCTTGGCCTGCAGCTTGCCGATGGCGAAGGCTTCGCCGTCCTTGAACAGATGGTCGAAGGGCGAACCGTCGGTGGGCATGGTGCTGTCGTTGAACACCTGGCTGAACACTTTTTGCACGTCCTGGATGTGCTCGCCAATGGCAATCTGGCCACCCAGGACTTTTTTCAGATAAGGCGCAGCCGAGAGATGGTCGGCATGGGCGTGGCTTTCGAGCAGCCAGTCCACGGTGAGTCCCTGCTCGCGCACATAGGAAACGATCTTGTCGGCGAACTCGGTTTTAGTGCGTCCAGAGGCGTAATCAAAGTCGAGCACGCTGTCGAGAATCGCGCAGTGCTTGGTCTGCGGGTCGATGATGCAGTGGGTTGCCGTGAAGGTTGGCGCGTGAAACCAGCTTTGAACAATGGGGGTCTGCGTACTCATACGGGTATCTCCTAGGCGTGATGCATTGCGGGAACACTATACAAAAGGATATATTGTTTTCCTATTAGGTTTTACCTGATTGAGACAAGTCAATGTCGAACACGCAAGATTCCGAGATCCCCAGCGTCGATGCCATGCGCCGCAACTCGGAGCAGGCTGGCGCCTTGCTCAAAACCCTGGGCAATCCCGACCGTTTGCTCATTCTGTGCCAGATCAATCGCGGAGAAATCTGCGTCAGTCACCTCGAAGCCACCTGCGACGTCTGCCAGCCCACCCTGTCGCAACAACTCACCGTACTGCGCGCGCAGGGCCTGGTGAAAACCCGCCGCGAGGGCAAGCGCGTGTATTACAGCCTGTCTAGCCCCGCGGCAAGCGCAGTCCTCATGACTCTGTACCAGATTTATTGCCACGGCGGCAGCGATCCGCCTGGCAAGTAAGTGTGCGCCTATGCCGCAGCGCTTGCATGTCGCTGCGGCACGGCAATACGGCCTGACCAGATCACTGGCGTGGCGTCAATAAAACCAGAGACAACATGCAATGTCACGAAGGAGAGACAAATGTTCAGCATCGATTGGGCGCATTTCACGCCCGGCACAGCCATTCTCGGCGGAGCGCTGGTTGGCGCAGCAGCGGGCGCCATGGCGCTTGGTGGCGGCAAGATTGCCGGGATCAGCGGCATTTTTGGTGGCGCCATCAATGAAGCCATGCAGGCCAAACGACCCACGCCCTGGCGCGTCTGGTTTTTGGGCGGGCTGGTTGCTGCCTCATTCATTTGGGTGCTGTTTCGCCCTGTTCCCGGCGCGCATTACGGAGAGTCCTGGCCCATCATCGCCATCGGCGGGCTGATCGTCGGCTTCGGCACACGGCTGGGTTCGGGTTGCGCCAGCGGCCACGGGGTTTGCGGGCTGGCGCGGTTTTCCCCGCGCTCTATGGCCGCAGTGGCCACCTTCATCGGCATGGGCATCGTGACGACCTCCGTCATGCGCCACGTCCTGGGAGGGGCCTGAGCCATGAAAACTCTCGCCTTTCTCGGCGGAATCCTGTTCGGCATCGGCCTGCTCGTTTCGGGCATGACAGATCCCGCCAAAGTCATCGCCTTTCTCGACATCGCCGGCGCCTGGGATCCCAGCCTCATTCTCGTGATGATCACCGCAGTCCTCGTGGCGCTCATCCCCATGCAAATGGCGCAACGTCGGGCCAGGTCGGTCATCGGAGAAAAAATCGCTTTTCCCGCCACCAGCGGCATCACCGGCAAGCTCATGCTGGGGAGCGCCATCTTTGGCGTGGGCTGGGGCATGACGGGCCTGTGCCCGGGGCCTTCACTGGCGTCGCTCGCCGCCTCGACCTGGCAGGAATGGCTGTTCTTCAGCAGCATGGTCGCGGGTATGATCGGCTTCGAGCTATGGCAGCGCCTAGGAGTCTGTCGGGCTTGGGTCGCGTAGAGCGAAAAAAGGGTGTGGGGATGGCCTGTGGCGGCGGATTTGCCGCCTCATAGCCCGAGCTATGGGGCAAAAAGCCGCTGCCGCAGGACGCCGCACAGCCTTTTTGCAGCCCGCGATTCCCAAGTCCGACAGGCTCCTAGGGCAACGCACGCGCAGCGCACCCGCCGCCCCGCTGGCCGCAGCGACGCCGCGCAAAACCTGATCACATCGCCGCAAAACTACCGCCGCCGTCCGCGCACCAACCTGCCGGACGCCGTGGTTTTTTTATGGGCTCACCCCTGCGGTAGCCGGGTTTTGATCTGATGCAGAGCCATCCTGGCCGCGCCAGTTAAAATTTTGACCCTTTGATACATCCGGTTCCGCTCATGACCTTCGTCGTTACTGAAAACTGCATCCGCTGCAAATACACCGATTGCGTTGACGTCTGCCCGGTGGACTGCTTTCGCGAAGGCCCGAACTTCCTCGTCATCGACCCCGACGAGTGCATCGATTGCGCTGTCTGCGTGGCAGAATGCCCGGCCAACGCTATCTATGCAGAGGAAGACGTTCCGGGCGATCAGCAGGCCTTCATCAAACTCAACGCCGAGCTGTCGCGTCAGTGGCCCAGCATCACCAAGCGCAAACCGGCTCCGGACGACGCGGATGAATGGAAGGACAAGCCGGGAAAAATGCAGTATCTGCAACGCTGATCGCGTGCGCGATTGTTGGCTGCACCTGCCGGCTGCCCCCCATCCGTTGCGTCCGCTCGGCGCGTCCCTTTTCTCCTTTGCGGCACACGCTGTCGTTCCCATCCCGCATTGCCCTCGTTCCGCATGGATATGTCCAACACCTCCACCATCCCGCATGCCAGTACAGTGGCAGCCGACATTATTGAGACAGACGCCGTCATCATCGGCGCGGGCCCCGTTGGACTGTTCCAGGTTTTCGAACTTGGGCTGCTCGAAATCAAGGTGCACGTCATCGACACCCTCGCCCACCCTGGCGGACAATGTGTTGAGCTCTATCCGGACAAGCCGATCTACGACATCCCCGCCGTACCCGTCTGCACCGGCCAGGAGTTGACCGACAACCTGCTCAAACAGATCGAGCCGTTCGGCGCCACCTTCCATCTCGGGCAGGAAGTCACCACGCTGGAGCCCCAGGAGGACGGCCGCTTTCTGGTGGAAACCACGCAATCCACCCGCCTGCTGACCAAAACCGTGTTCATCGCCGCAGGTGTGGGCTCCTTTCAACCACGGGCCCTCAAGGTGGACGGACTGGAGAAATTTGAAGGCAGCCAGTTGTTTTACCGCGTGCGCAATCCAGCACAGTTTGCCGACAAGAATCTGGTCATCATCGGCGGCGGAGACTCCGCACTCGACTGGGCGCTGCATTTCGCCCAGACGACCGCGCACCGGCCAGAAAGCGTGACCCTCATCCACCGCCGCGACGGCTTTCGCGCCGCCCCAGCGTCGGTTGCGCAAATGCACGCGCTTTGCGAACAGCACGAGATGCAATTTCTCGTTGGCCAGGTCAGCGGCTACGAAGAAAACGCCGACGGTCAACTGCACATGATCAAGGTCACAGGCAACGATGGCATCACCCGCCGCCTGCCGCTCGACATGCTGCTGGTGTTCTTCGGCCTGTCTCCCAAGCTTGGCCCGATCGCCGAATGGAACCTGGAAATCGAGCGCAAGCAACTCGTCGTTGACACGGAAAAGTTTCAGACCAATATCCCGGGCATCTTCGCCGTTGGCGACATCAACACCTACCCCGGGAAAAAGAAGCTCATTCTGTCGGGCTTCCATGAGGCGGCGCTCGCCGCCTTTGGCGCAGCGCCTTTCATCTTCCCCGAGAAGAAGATCCATCTCCAATACACCACCACCAGCCCCAAACTACACAAGGTGCTTGGGGTGGAAACCCCACAATTCGATTAAGTTCGAGCGCTGCCAGAACTGACTGTTGACACGCTGGCGGGTACGAGATAAACTTTATTGCTTTGCTGTTCCTCGATAGCTCAGTCGGTAGAGCGCCGGACTGTTAATCCGTAGGTCCCTGGTTCGAGCCCAGGTCGAGGAGCCAAAACTCCAATAGTTTCAAGCCCTTGTCGGGCCTCTGCGAAGTCCGCCGATGAAAATCGGCCTCACTGCGAAGGAACCGACATGAACGCACCGCAAGAACCGGCTGTTGACGCAGCCGCCCCAACGCTGGCAGACATCGCCAGTCAGTATCTCGCAGCCTACGATGGCCGCGACGACTCACGCCCGCACCGCATCGGCGCCTGGGTTCGTTTGCTTGGCGAGCGCCCGCTCGTCACCCTCTCTCCCGACGACATCGACAGCGCCCAAG
Organism: Thiomonas sp.; assembly: GCA_028706735.1. GTDB lineage: Bacteria > Pseudomonadota > Gammaproteobacteria > Burkholderiales > Burkholderiaceae_C > Thiomonas. Next base: position 5,509 of record JAQTVS010000052.1, on the reverse strand, counting down.
CCCGCTTGGCGCAGGAGCCCGCGCGCGTCTATGGCGGCCTCGACGCGGACGGCAAGCCGATTTTCCGGCGCAAGGCGGCCTGAACCGCTTACATGGTCCGCCCAAGGAGAGCAAGTTTTAGCGTTGTGAGAGTTTGAAAGGTTTGCTGCCTTACATCCGGGCTGTTTGTGCAGTTGGTGCTGCTGCCCATGATGGCTATACGCGGTCGAAATTCCTATCTCCGGGTTGTACTTGGGGTACGGGCGGTTCATCGGGATGTTTCCAACCTGGTTTGACCCTCATTCCATCATCGCGCCTCTTGCAGGCTCTCCTTCAAAACGGTATCACGCGGTCACGGTCGGGATGTTGTTCTGTTTGTTCAACGCATGCTGATCAGGTCACACCGGCTCCAGCGGATTCCACTTGACCCGGTCAAAGCCTGAGCCTTTGGCCAGGACTGCCCACACTGTGCGCGCCATCTTGTTGGCCAGAGCCACCACGACCACGTTGTAGTGGCGTCGCTCCAGCAGCCGAGTAATCCAACCTGACGTCGGTGCCCTGGCGATCACAGCTCTGGCGCCCGCAATCAGCAGGGTACGCAAGTAGGTATCGCCACGCTTGGAGATGCCCAGCTGCTGCGTCTTTCCCCCGGTACCGACCTGCCGTGCCGTCAACCCAACCCAAGAAGCAAACTGGCGACCAGATTTGAAGGTCGAGGAATCTCCGACGGCCGCAACCAGCGCTGTGGCAGTCAACTCCCCAACGCCGGGGATTTGCTGGATCGCCTGCATCTGCCGATCTTCCCGGATCATGGCGCGCAGCCGCTGACCAAGGTGATCGATGTCATCTTGCAAGGCTTCAATGCGCCTGAGTTGTTCCTGTACGCTGAGCACCAGATCGGCGGGTAACAGATCATCGTCCTGTGCCTTGGCCAGCTCGCCCTGGATCGTTGCGAGCAGTTGGTTGTGGCCCACCGGCAGAGCGATGCCGAACTCGGCCAAGATGCCGCGCAGCGCATTGGTTTGCATGACGCGCATCTTCATGAGCTGGCGGCGCATGCCGTGCAAGGCCATGCAGGCTTGTTGCTGGCAGAGACGACGATCTACGAAATGGAACAGCGCGGCGAATTCCCGCGCCGCTTCCGCCTCACCGCCCGTTCCGTCGTCTAGTACCTGGAAGAAGTGGAAGCCTGGATCGAAGACCGCAAGCAAACCTCTCGATCAGCGGAGACCAACTCGTCCATCGGACCGGACGTGAGGCTGCGCCGGCACCGCCCTGTTCGATGATGACGCCACCATCAAATGCTTGCCGTGGCTACGCGGCATCCACGCGTGCCAGTACCGCCCCGGGCAGCGCCTGTGCCATCTGCGCCGTGGCAAGCGTGACCGCAGCATCGCGGTCGCTCGCCTCCCTGCTGAAAGCCAGGCCGACATGACCCGGCCGTCCCCAGCCGACCGTGGCATCGGCGCAGTCGCTGTCCGCCAACTGGCGAAGGACATCCTCCTGCGACCCCATGTCCGAGTCCAGGGCATAGACCAGTGTGAAATCGTGAACCATCGCGTCAGCCTCCTTTGTCATCTGGCACCGGCGATCCGCGCCAGCGTTTCGTCAAGCTGCTGGCGATCTGCCGCACGCTTGGCCGCCGTGCGCTGAGCCAGGTTGTGCAGCTTGCGCCGCACACCCGGCAACTCGGCCGCATCGGCCAGTCCGATCAGACTGAAATCCGGCTTCTCATCCTCGACGGATTGCAGAAAGGCTCGCGACGGCCCGTCCAGCCAATGCGCTACGCGCGCCAACAGGCGCTCGCGGCTTTCCAGCAAGGCAGCCACGCTGATAGGCTCGGACGTCATGCCCTTGAAATGAGCCTCGAAGGTAGCCTCGAAATCCGTGGGCACACGTGGCGCCAGCATCTCCCAGGCCGGCTTGGGACTGCACGTCAGGTACACGAGAAAGGTTCGCCAGAGACCCGCATCCGCGCGTTCATTCTCCAGCAGCAGGCCCACGTCGAAGAGATCACGCGGATGCTGCCGCGACAGCGCAGCCGCCAGCTTGCCGGCATAGAGGTCGGCGAACTCCAGCACCTGCACCTCAGCAAAGCCGAAGGCCTCCTCCACCCGTGGCCGCACGACCATGGTTCGCACCGGATGCACCGTGCCGCGCATCACCGGCGTCGTCTCGATCTGCACACGCGCACGGCCGCGGCTGGCCACCAGCCGGGTGACCGCCCCGCCCTCGCCCGCCGAGGTCTGCACCTGCAATCTCAGAGGCCGGGCGCGCAACGCATCGGCCGACCGCCCGAGCGCTTCGGCGATCAGCTTCGCATCTTCGGCATAGTCGTGCACCGGCAACCAGGCCAGATCGATGTCCACCGACAGGCGTGGCAGATCATGCTCGAACAGGTTGATGGCCGTGCCGCCCTTGAGTGCAAAGCCCGGCTCCGATGCCAGCACCGGCAGGATCTCGACCAGCAGCCGCACGCGGTCCGTGTAACGCCGGTCCCAGTGGTCAAGCCAGGTGCTCATCGAGGTCTCCGGGCAAGGTGATCTGGTAGGTCGGATGCAGGCGTCCGCCGGGCACCAACGCGCGCTTGCCCCGGCCCAGATCGACATCCTCCAGCGGCACGTGCGCCAGCCACGCATGCCGATGGCGCTCGGCCAGGGCCAGGAACAGCCGCTTGGCCTTGATGCTGCGGCAATGCCGCAGCATCAGGCCGACACGCTGCGGCCGCAGCGTGGTCATGGCCTGCATCAGCGCATCGGCCTCGTAGACCCCTGCCGCATCCGCTACGCTGTCGCACAGTTCCAGCATGGCCCGCTCGGGCGTCGAGCAGACCAGGGCATCCGTTCCCGGTGCCACAGAGTGCCAAGCCAGGCCCGCTTCCGACAACGCCTTCTCGGAGACTTCCTCGGTAACGGACACAGCCGGCAGATCGAACGGGCTCTTGCCCTGGTACTCGAAGCGCTGCTCCAGTGAAAGCTTGCCCACCCAGCCCGGCGGCTGCTGTGGGCCATACAGCGTGAGCGTCCCGGCATCACCCAGGCGCAGGTAGTGCTCGTGCCCCTGCAGAGCCAGCGCGAAACGCCCCCCGACGTGCAGCGGCATGCCCTCCCCGACCTGCAGGCTGCGGACCACTCCATCCCATTGCAGCCGCCCGCCCCTGCGCATGTAGACGCCACGCGCCGGCGACACCAGCCAGCCGCTGCCCACGTAGCGCGCCACAAGGCTGTTGGAGTAGCCGTGCGCCCGTAGCCAGCGGCTGGACACCAAGCGCGAATCGCCCAGTTCGGCCAGCAAACGGTTCAGTTTTCCTGAATTTTGAGCATCCATAGTGCTCAAAATAACAGATTTGTAAACCTTCGCCAAGAACGGCCAGTTTGACAAGAGCCGTAAAAGATCACCCAGAGTGATCTTTTCTTCCTGTGCGCAAACCTTGCGTTGGCCGCCGACAGAGAGTCTCGATACGGTCATCATGCGGCCCTCCCTTCACAATGCCGCGCTGAGAACCGGGACTGATACGTTCTCCGGCAGCAGCTTCGGCACATGGATGCGCCCGTCGATCCAGGCATCGACCATGTCCGCCCACTCTTGCAGCATGTGCCGCCGCTGCTCGGCGTACTCGGCCTTGTTGTAGATCGAGCGCGACGAACGCCCTTCCTCGTGCGCCAGGCACTTTTCGATCCAGTCGCCGTTGAAGCCCACTTCGTTGAGCAGCGTCGAGCCGGTACGACGCAGGTCATGCACGGTAAAAGGCTCCAGCGGCAGGCCGGCCGCCTTGGCCCGCTCCATGATGAGTTGGGTCACCCGGTTCAGGGTCGCATGCGACATGCAGCGGGTCGGCTGATAGCGCGAGGGCAGCACGAACTTCGAGCCAGCCGCGCAGGTGTGCAGCGCCACCAGGATGTCCAGGGCCTGCCGCGACAGATAGACCACGTGCGGATTACGCCCCTTCATGCGCTGCTTCGGGATCGTCCAGGTCGCGTTCTCGAAGTCGATCTCGCTCCACGTGGCATCGATCAGCTCGCTCTTGCGCACCAGGGTCAGCAGGACCATGCGCAGCGCCAGGCGGATAGTCGGGTAGGTCGGGATGGACTCCAACTGGTGGAACGCCAGCCGGATCTCAGCCGGCGACAGTGCCCGGTCTTTCGGCACGAAGGTGGCGATCGAGGCGGTCGCCACGTCGTTGGCCGGGTTGCCCAGCCTCTCCCCATGCAGAATGGCAAAGGCATAGACCTGCTTCACGATGTCGCGGACATGCACCGCAGTGGCAGGCGCTCCACGCGCCTTTACCTTGTTGCACAAGGCCCGCAGGTCATCGGCGGTGATTTCGTTGAGCAGCCTGCTCCTGAACACCGGCAGGATGTCGCGGTCAACGACGTGCTTGCGCATCGCGCGGGTGCTGCCGGCCATCTTGGCGTCCGCCAGCCACTTGAGCGCTACATCGCCGAAGTTCTTGGCTGCGGTCAGCCGGCGCTTCTCACGCTGCTTCTCCAATGCCGGGGAACGGCCAGCAGCAACGGCCTTCTTGGCGTCGAGCAGCTTTTCGCGGGCCAGAGCCAGGGAGATGCCGCCAGGGCCGTAGCGACCGATGGTCAGGGTCTCACGGCGCCCGTTGAGACGGTAATCGTAGCGGAAGGTGACGGTACCGGCGGGCGATACCGTCACGTACATCCCATCCCGGTCAGAAGCCTTATAAGTCAATGACTTAGGCTTCAGGTTGCGCAGTGCTGTGTCGGTAAGCATCGAGGTTTTTCCTCCTGTTCGTGACGGCATTTACCGTCAGGGGCCAGGAGACCCGTCGATGCCCGGAAAGCCGCATGAAACAAGCTTTCCAGCGGAGCGTTTTACCGTCAAAGACCGATTTGGTCTCAATAGTAAACGGGAGGGTCTTAATCCGACCTCCGGTTCTTACCGCCAGTTCTACCGTCAACCCGTTTTGATGGCCGACGATAGCCACCGATAGCTGCCGCGACGTATTTCATTTTAAATCAACACGTTACATCAGATCTTCGATAGCTGGCGATAGTCCCCGAAGGACTCGTTTTCACTCCCACTCGATGGTGGCCGGCGGCTTGCTGGACACGTCGTAGGTCACCCGGTTGATGCCGCGCACTTCGTTGATGATGCGGCTGCTGACTTTTTTGAGCAGGCCGTAGGGCAGTTCGGCCCAGTCGGCGGTCATGAAATCGCTGGTTTGAACCGCACGCAGCGCCACCACATAGTCGTAGGTGCGGCCATCTCCCATCACACCCACGCTCTTGACCGGCAGGAACACGGCAAAAGCCTGGCTGGTGAGGTCATACCAGTTCTTGCCCGTTGCCTCGTCGCGCCAGTTGCGCAATTCCTCGATGAAAATCGCGTCAGCTCGGCGCAGCAGATCGGCGTATTCAGCCTTGACCTCGCCGAGAATGCGCACACCGAGGCCCGGCCCTGGGAATGGATGGCGATACACCATGTCGTGCGGCAGCCCAAGCGCCACGCCGAGCTCGCGCACCTCGTCCTTGAACAGATCGCGCAGGGGTTCCAGCAACTT
>JAQTVS010000370.1 GCA_028706735.1 Thiomonas sp. | reverse complement strand
CCGTTTTGGATGAAAAAACCCGACTGCTTAGGTCGGGATTTTTCTATACGTCCATGATTTACTTGTATTTTTTGGCCTGCCCGACTGGATTCGAACCAGTGGCCTACGGCTTAGAAGGCCGAAATCAAAACCTCTGCAAGCCTCATGAATACTTACTCTGCTAGCATTTATCCGGGCATTTGTGGGAATTGAGTGGGAATCGAGGGTTCGGTCATGGCGTACTTTGAGCAGCGCAAAGCGGGGTGGATGGCGCAAATTCGACGCAAGGGCATGCCGACGCTTGCGCGCACGTTCGATCTGAAAAGCGATGCGGAAGTCTGGGCGCGTGATGTGGAGCGTGAATTGCAGCGCGGCAATGCCGCAGTGCTGCGGGATGATGCAGGCAAGACCACGCTTGCACTGGTCGCGGCGCGGTATGTCTCCGGTCCAGTTCAATCGCTGGCGTCCAGGGCCGATGTAACGCGCTACATGCGCGCGGCAACGAGCCGATTCGGCCCGATGTTTCTCTCGGCCATCCGCGCCGTCGATGTGGCCTCCTGGCGCGATGAATTGCTGGCCGGTGGCCTGTCAGCGCAGTCTGTGATTCATCACATCACTGCGTTGTCCGGCCTGTTCTCGTTCGTGGAAAAAGAGTTGAGCATCGCCCTACCATCTGGCAACCCGGTGCGGGGGATTCGCAAACCTTCATTGCCCAAAGGGAGGGATCGGCGCTTGCGTGCTGGCGAACTTGATGCCCTGCTTGCCGCCGCAGACAACGGCCGCTCTGATCGCGTACCAGGCATGCGACAGGCCATCACGCTGGCCGTCGAAACCAGCGCCCGTCTGAGTGAACTGATCGGACTGCAATGGGAGCACGTTAATCTCACCAGACGCACGGCGCACCTTGTTGACACCAAAAACGGCGAGAGCCGAACCGTAGCGCTGTCTAGTGCCGCCGTGGCCGCATTGCAGAACCTGCCTCGCAGGATTGATGGCCGGGTCTTTGCCTGGGCCACCCCACAAGGATTCGAGCGGTCGTGGAATCTGTGCAAAGCCCGCGCACGCAGACTGTACGAAGCCGATTGCGCAGCGCAAGGTGCCAAACCCGATCCCGCATTCCTGTTCGATCTGCGGTTCCATGACCTGCGCCACGAGGCCGCTTCGAGGCTTTTCGAGAAGGGCCTGGGCATCATGGAGGTGGCCAGTATGACGGGACACAAAAGTCTGTCCATGCTCAAGCGCTATACGCACGTCGAAGCCGAGAAGCTGGCGCGAAAGTTGGGGTAATCTTCGGCATGGACTACGTTCTGACCCAGCATGCGCGCGATGCCTTGGCGAAGCGCCAAATCCGCGTAGAGTGGGTGGATGCGGCCATGCGAAGCCCCGTCTGGATTGAGATCGATGCGATTGATCCCCTGCTTGAACATCGCCTTGCCCCCATCGCCGAGTTTGGCAACCGCGTTTTGCGCGTCATCGTTAATCCGCAGACTGAACCTTGGCGCATCGTCACCGCGTATTTTGATCGCAGGAGAACAGCATGAAACTCAAAGTCGATGAACAAGCCGACGCGCTCTATCTGAGCCTTGGCGAAGCACCCGCTGCGCAGTCCGACGAGGTCGCGCCTGGAATCATCGTGGACTATGACGCCGCAGGCCGCGCGGTCGGGATCGAGTTCTTGCACCTGTCTAAGCGCACAGCTCCGATGGATCTGCGCCAACTCATGTTCGAGTCCGTGCCGATGGCGGCTTGAACTTTCGCCTTGCGGTTCACCGCCGCGTGGACGGGAAACACGCCAGATTGCCGTGACGGGGCGAATCTGACGGGATGAATGGCCGGTATCCTTGCCTATCTGCCGGAGGCATGGCGGCGACCAGGCCGACTTGTCGGCGCGCTCGCGCAAATGCAATCGCGCCTACGCCGCCAGCCTCTTATCCCGCCAGCTCCCTCGCGAGCTGCTCGTCGCACACGACCTCGCGCTCCAGATCCAGCACACACCCTCCCTGCTCGCCGCGACCTCTCAGCGGCTTGTGAAATCACACATAGGCCGACCACCCTTGTCCAGTTTGCGGTCGGCAACAACTCTGCACTGGCTCGATATTGCATTGGCGCTAACACCCGAGCGCCACCGCCCACCCGGAAATAGGCCATTTCTTTGGCCCATTCCCGGTAAATAGGCCATTCTTTTGGCCTATTTCTCTGCCCCCGAGTCGCCCATCGGTCGGGCGGCGGATGTTCGCATTCCTGAATCGGCGTCCGGGCGTTCGTTCGCCCCCGGATTGCATCTAAAGGGCCACGACTATAGGTTCTCAGCATGCAGTTCTCCCGCTGAACCCAGCGGTTCAAGTGGCATTCCCTGCTTTCACGACGAAGCGGCCTCGTCCATTACCCGCGGCGCTTCACGCGTACACGCCGGCATCCCGCTCCGGGTAGCTCTCATACACATGCTCGAACACGGCCGCGCATTTCTGTTCGTAGATCTGCGGCGTATAGGCACGCGGCAGGCCGGTGTCGAGGGTGTCCTCGATCAGCAGCTTGAGTTGCGAGCGCGCCGTGAGCTTCTGCCGCCAGTTCAGCACCAGCAGCTCTTTGAGCTTCGACAGCAGGTCTCTCGCCACCTTCTTGACCTCGGCGCGTTCATCGGGGCTCAATTCGGGCGCCGGGCGTGTGAGGATGTCAAAGATCACCAACTCCTCCTCGCTCATGAGCTCCCGCACATGGCGCTCCTCCTCCACGCTCAAGCTGTTGGACAGCTTCACCAGTTCCTCGAACAGTTCCTCAATGCTGCGGCTGCCTGCGTTGTAGCTTTCGATCAACGCTTCGAACTTTTCGGCGAAATCCGCACGGGTGCGGTTCAACTGAATCATCTTCTCCAGCCTGGCGCGGATGGCCGCCTTGAGCACTTCAATGTCGGTGTTTTTTTGCTTTGATTGCTTGAAGCGCTGCGCCAGCGCCTCGAAGTTGATCTTCGAGAGGTCGAGCGGTGCCGGCCCCTGCTCGCGGATGTCGTGGCCGATGATCGATGCGTCGAGCAGGCCGGCGATCTGCCCCATCACCTCAG
>JAQTVS010000051.1 GCA_028706735.1 Thiomonas sp. | reverse complement strand
GGGACTGGGGGTATGACGAAATCAACCTGAATTGCGGTTGCCCGAGCCCGCGTGTGCAGCGAGGGGCTTTTGGAGCCTGCTTGATGGCAGAGCCGAGTTTGGTGCGTGATGCCGTGGCTGCAATGCGAGACGCCGTTGCCGCGGAAATCCCTGTGACGGTCAAGCACCGCCTCGGTATTGATCATGAGGACAGCTATGGTTTTGTGCGAGATTTCGTTGGCACGGTTGCGGAAGGAGGTTGCGCGACCTTTATCGTGCATGCGCGCTCGGCCTGGCTTGATGGGCTGAGTCCGAAGGAGAATCGTGCGGTGCCTCCTCTTCGGCACGCGTTCGTGCTGCAGCTCAAGCGCGATTTCCCACAGTCGCATTTTATTTTGAACGGGGGCATCAAATCCAATGAACAAGTGAGCGAGTGGCTCGGGCAGGTTGATGGGGTGATGGTGGGGCGCTCGGCTTATCAGGATCCGTGGATGATGGCGCAATGGGATTCGGCGATCCTCGGGCAGTCTGCGTCAACGCCGCCGCAGCGCGAGGAGGTGGAGGAGCAACTATGCGCCTACATTGCGCATTGGAAGAGCCGTGGACTGCATCCGCAGTCCATGACGCGTCATATATTGAATTTGTGGAAAGGGCAGCCCGGCGGGCGGCTGTGGCGGCAGGTTTTGAGTGACTCGAAACTTTTATCCACACTGTCTGCGCATGATCTGTTCAGGGTCGCGCGTGAGGCGCGCTTATCCGCGGTGTGCGATGTTGATCCACCAGAGGATCAGCAACTGCCGGCTTCGGCTTGTGCTTGAGTGCTGTGCAAGCCAGCGCGCGCGGGCGCGTTTGAAATGCGCAGCATTTGCGCTGCGGCGTGGGCGAAGGCGCCCTCGTCAATTCCGCCAAGCTCAATGCGTGGCGCGGATTCAAACTGGCGGTAATTGTTGACCATGGAGCGTGCGTAGCTTGGGTCGTAGTGTTGAGCCAGAATGTCTGCAGTGAATGCCCGCAGATTGCCTTGCGCTACCAAGTCTTTCCAGTGTTTCACCACGTCTGCGCCGCGTAACGCGCGCAAACTGTCCAGGCGTTGCTCCAGCAGCGCACGGTCTGCGGACAGCGCGGCGTAGTCCTGTAACAAAAACTCCACACGCAAGGCGGGATCGAGTTCCAGCGACACGCAGCGCCCTATGCGCATCTGTTCCATCAAGGCTTCGGGAACGTGAAGCAAGCCGATCTTCTTGCTTTCCGCTTCGACAAACACCGGACGTTGCGGGTCGAAGCCATGCAGTTCAGCCCAAAGGTGGGATTCGAAGAGTTTTTGCGAGGGCTGTTCATCCCCAGGTTCCAGCCCCAGAACGGAGCCGCGGTGCTGCGCCAGCGCTTCGAGGTCGAGCACCTGCGCGCCAGCAACCTGCAAGGCGCGCAGCAGGCGGCTCTTTCCGCTGCCGGTGCGGCCGCAGAGAACGTGGAATTGCAGCCGCCCAGGCAACTGTTCCAGATCGGCACGCAGCGCGCGGCGCAGCGCGCGATAGCCACCCTGCACCAGAACGACGGAAAACCCAACGCGCGCCAGAATGTGCGCCATCGCACCCGAGCGATTGCCACCGCGCCAGCAATACACCAGCGGCGTCCAGGATTTGGGGAGGGCGTCAGCATGCGCTTCGATGTGGTTGGCGATATTGCGAGCAATGAGCGCCGCGCCGCGTTTGTTGGCGACAAAGGGATCGATCTGGGTGTAGAGCGTGCCGACTTCGGCCCGCTGCGCGTCGTCGAGCACGGGCCAGTTTTGCGCGCCGGGCATGTGGTCGAGTGCGAATTCGGACGGGCTGCGTACATCAATCACGGCACTGAAGGATTGCAGCGCTTGCAGGGCTTCGGCGGCGTCCATCGTGCGGGGATTCATCGCACGCCTTTCGAGGGTTTCAAGCCAAGAAGGGGCTTCAGGTGTGTCCAGACGGTATCGAGCATGGTGGGCTGCGCCTGTGCGGTGGGATGGATGTTGTCGGATTGAAACCAGTCTGGGTGCGTCACTACGCCAGAGAGCAAAAACGGCACCAGGGGCACGTTATGCGACTTGGCGACCGCAGGGAAAATCGCGGCGAATCGGGCCGTGTACGCAGGGCCATAGTTTGGCGGAATTTGCATGCCGACCAGCAAAACACGCGCCTCGGCCTTCTTGCACAAGGCCGTCATGCGCGAAAGATTGTCTTGCGTTTGTTGCAGCGACAGGCCGCGCAGCGCGTCGTTGCCCCCCAGTTCGATGATGACGACCCGCGGCTTGTCGCGCGACAGTAAGGCAGGCAGGCGGGCCAGCCCGCCTGCTGTGGTGTCGCCGCTCATGCTGGCGTTGATCACCGCCCAGCCGGGCTTGTCTGCTTCCATGCGTTTGCGCAACAGAGCCACCCAGCCTTTGCCGGTTTCCAGTCCGTAGCCGGCGGACAGGCTGTCGCCCACCACCAGCAGGGCGGGTTTGGTCGCTGCTGGTGCGGCCTGCGCTTGCGCTGCAACGGCGGCGCCCAGCAGCAGCCCCAAGACCTTGCGGCGCGAGGCGTGGTGCGGGCTTCCTACAATCGGCTTCATTCCAAATTTCATGACAAGGCTTCCATGACGGTCGATGTGATTGTCGCGCAGGATCTGGGCAAGACCGTCTCCGACGTTGGCGACGCGCTCACCATCCTTTCCGGGGTGCAACTGCGCATCCCCTCGGGGCAGACCATCGCCATCACCGGCGCGTCGGGCTCGGGCAAGTCCACTTTGCTGGCGCTGCTTGCTGGAATGGATCTGCCCAGCGCGGGCCGGGTGCTGATTGACGGGGTGGATCTGGCGAGTCTGGACGAAAACGGGCGGGCCGATCTGCGGGCGCAAAAAATCGGTTTCGTGTTCCAGAACTTCCAGCTCATCGACCATTACACCGCCCTGGAAAATGTGGTGCTTCCGCTGGAAATTTTGGGTCGGCCACAGGGCGCAGTGGATCTGGCCACCGCCTTGCTGCAGGCCGTGGGCCTGGGGCAGCGTCTGCACCATCGTCCGGCATTGCTGTCGGGCGGGGAGCAGCAGCGTGTGGCGCTGGCGCGTGCATTCGTCGGCAGGCCGCGGCTGGTGCTGGCTGACGAACCCACGGGCAATCTCGATGCGGCGACCGGCGAGCGCATCATGGATCTGATGTTTCGGCTTCGCGAGGAGATGGGCGCGACCCTGGTTCTGGTCACGCACGATCCGGCCCTGGCCGCGCGCTGCGATCGCATCTGCATCATGCATGCCGGCCGGTTGACCGAGCAGGCGCAGGAGGTGGCCGCATGAAGCCGCTGTATGGTTTTCACGCCGTGGGTGCGCGGCTGCGGGCAGCGCCAGCTTCCGTGCATGCGGTTTATGTGGACGCGAGCCGTCGCGATGCCCGCATGCAGCAGTTCCTGCGCAAAGTCGAGGACGCTGGCGTGGAACTCAAAACCTTGAGCGCCGAACGTCTGGCTGCGCTGGCAGGAACCGATCGTCATCAGGGCGTGGTGGCCCAGGTGGACGATTTGCCCAGTGTGCAGGACCTCCACGCCGTGCTCGACGCCGTGGAGGGGGCGCCGCTCGTTCTCGCACTCGATGGCGTGACCGATCCGCACAATCTCGGCGCCATCCTGCGCACCGCAGATGCCGCGGGCGTGGATTTGGTCATTGCGCCAAAAGACCGCGCCGTCGGCCTCAATCCCACCGTTGCCCGCGTCGCCAGTGGCGCGGCAGAAACCGTGCCTTATCTCATGGTGACCAACCTGGTGCGCAGCCTGGGCGAGTTGCAGGATCGCGGCCTCTGGGTCATGGGCACGGATGAAACGGCGACTGACGATGTGTATGCGGCCAACTGGACGCAGGCCGCCGTGCTGGTGATGGGCGCTGAAGGCGCCGGCATGCGCCGCCTGGTGCGAGAAACCTGCGATCAGCTTCTGCAGATTCCCATGCTCGGCGCGGTGGAGAGCCTCAATGTTTCCGTCGCCGCCGGGGTCTGCCTGTACGAGGCGGTGCGCCAGCGACGCGCCTGAGCAGCGGCGCGTTTACCGGGTTTACCGGCTTTCGCTGGCGCGCTCCAGGCGGTGGTGCATGCGCTGCAGCGCGAACCACACCAGCAGGGCGATGATGGGGATGGAAATGCCCTCAGCCAGCTTGGGCTTGATGTGCAACCACGGCTCGGCGGCTTCGAACAATTGACCGACGAGCGAGGCCATGTAATACGTGATCGCCGCCACGGACAAGCCTTCGACTGTTTGTTGCAGCCGCAATTGCAGATACTGCCTGCGGTTCATCGAAGCCAGCAAGCTGCGATTTTGCTGCTGCATGGCGACTTCCACCCGCGTGCGCAACAAATTGCTGCAACGCGCCACCCGCTCGGACAGCGCCTGTTGCCGTCGCTCCGCCCAGGCGCAGGTCTGCATGGCGGGCGCCAGACGCCGATCCAGAAACTGGCCGATGGTCTGCAAGCCGAAAATCTGTTTTTCGTGCAAATCCGCCACGCGGCGGTTGACCAGGTCGTAATACGCATTGGCGGCAGTGAATCTGCCGTGCGACGCGGCATACACGCCCTCCACAGTGGAGGCCAGGTGCGTGAGGCGGTCCAGGGTTTTGTGGTCGCGCTGCGCCTCGACATCATCCGTGGCGCGGTTGCTGCCGATGACATCCATGATGCTCATCAGATCCTGTTCGTAGAGAGTGAGCCGTGGTGTGAGCTCCCGCGCCAGCGGCAAGGTGAGCAGCGACAGCAGACGATAGGTCTCGATTTCCAGCAGGCGTTGCACCAGGCGTCCGCGCCGTCGCGCCGACACGGGTTTGCTCAGCACGATGAAGCGCGTAAAGCCGTCAGGAGCAATGCGCAGATCGGTGAACACCTGCGCATGACCGTCGGCAACGTCCGCGCCAACCAGCGCGTCGGCATCCAGCACGGCGGAAAAGTCGGGGAGGGCGTCGCAATCCAGCTCGTCTTCCGGCATGACCGCCACATGGTTGGCGCAAAGCTGCTGCCCCGGAATGCGCGCGCGCCAGTCTGCGGAAATGCGGTCGCAGGCGCAACGCTCAAACAGCGCACCTTCGGGGCCGATCTGCTCGTGCGTGATGAAGGTATAGCTGATGAATTCACCGTGTCGCTCCCAGCGCAGGTGGACGGGGCCGATCTGCTCGGTATGGAACATGCTGGCTGGCGAGGGCGGCGGCAGATGCAGGTTACCGAGCAACTCACTCAGATGCGTGAATGCCTGCTGCGACTCCTCAGGACTGACCAGCATGACCTGGTGGCTGACTTGCGCGGGCGCGCCAACCCGCTCGTACGGGCGAGCGTGAATCTCGTTGTGCAGTTGCTGGCGTAAGGGATGTTCGTGCATGGGAAGTTGGTTTGAGCTGCTGGCGCTTGCCGTGTGGCGTCGTCACGGCCTGAAACTGTTATGATGTACGAGTTTTGTGCAGAGCAGAAAAACGAATCTGTTGTGCGCTAGACACACATGGTACCTAACGATGCTGACGCGATACACGCTGATACACACGCTAGGTGCTCACTCGCAAACCGGCTCAACCAGGTGTTGGACGTTGCCGCTCTTCCCGATACAGCAGGGATAGTGCGAAGCAGCGCGTCAATCGGGGCCGGATTTCAGACCCAACTTGGATTGGAAACACACATGACAGTCTCAATGCGTCAAATGCTGGAAGCCGGGGTGCACTTCGGTCACCAAACCCGATTCTGGAATCCCAAGATGGCCCCGTTCATTTACGGCCATCGCAACAAGATTCACATCGTCAACCTCGAAAAGACCTTGCCGATGTTCCTGGAGGCGGCGAAGTTCGCCCGCCAAATGGCTGCACGCCGCGGCACCATCCTGTTCGTGGGCACCAAGCGCCAGGCAGGCGAGATCATCCGCGAGCAAGCCGAGCGCTGCGGCATGCCCTATGTCGACCAGCGTTGGCTCGGCGGCATGCTGACCAACTTCAAGACGGTCAAGACGTCCATCAAAAAGCTCAAGGACATGCAGGCACAGGTCGCCGAAGGCGCGCTTGAGCAGATGAGCAAAAAGGAAGCGCTGACCTTCCACCGCGACATGGAAAAACTGGAAAAGTCCATAGGCGGCATTCAGGATATGGCGGCGTTGCCGGATGCGATTTTTGTCATCGACGTCGGCTATCACAAGATTGCCATCGCCGAGGCGCAAACGCTGGGCATTCCTGTGATCGGCGTGGTCGATACCAACCATTCGCCGCTTGGCGTGAGCCACATCATCCCGGGCAATGACGACTCGGCCAAGGCTGTTGCGCTCTACGCGCAAGGCATGGCTGACGCCATCCTCGAAGGCAAGAATGATGCGGTCAATGAGGTCGTGCAAGCCGTCTCCGAGGGTGAAGGCGAGTTCGTCGAAGTCCAGGAAGAGTCTCCCGCCGCCTGATGGCCAGGTGACCACCCTGCAACGGCCCGCTGCGCAGGCCTGAACCAATCCGGGGCTGCGACACACAGCCCCTTTTTTTCAATCGCATTTCAAGTTTTTGATTTCAAGGAGTACAACGATGGCGGCAATTACCGCAAGCATGGTGGCCGAACTGCGTGCCAAGACCGACGCCCCGATGATGGAGTGCAAGAGGGCGCTGACCGAGGCCGATGGCGATATGGATCGCGCTGAAGAGATTTTGCGCGTGAAGTTGGGCAGCAAGGCCAGCAAGGCGGCGTCGCGCGTGACGGCCGAAGGCATTGTGGCGGCGTTCATCAACGGCTCAACCGGCGCGCTGATCGAACTCAACTGCGAAACCGACTTCGTTGCCAAGAACGACGATTTCCTCGCATTCGGCCAGGACCTGACAAAACTGATCGCCGCGCAGAACCCGGCGGATGTGGCGGCGCTGTCTGCGCTGACCCTTGACGGCGAAACCATTGAATCGCGCCGCAGCAAGCTGATCGGCAAGATTGGCGAGAACATGACCATTCGCCGCTTCAAGCGCTTTGCCGGCGACAGCAAGCTGGTGAGCTATCTGCACGGCACGCGCATTGGCGTGATGGTCGAGTACACCGGCGACGACGTGGCGGCCAAGGACGTGGCGATGCACATCGCAGCAATGAAGCCGGTCGCGCTGTCGTCAGCCCAAGTGCCTGCCGACCTGATCGAAAAAGAGCGTTCCATCGCGTCGCAAAAGGCGGCGGAATCCGGCAAGCCGGCCGACATCGTCGCGAAGATGGTGGAGGGCTCGGTGCAGAAGTATCTCAAGGAAGTCTCGCTGTTCGATCAGGTCTTCGTGAAGAACGACAAGCAGACCGTTGCGCAGATGCTCAAGGCGGCCAACACGACCGTGCACGGATTCACCATGTATGTGGTGGGCGAGGGCATCGAAAAAAAGTCGGAGAATTTTGCCGAGGAAGTGGCCGCGCAAATGGCTGCAGCCAAGCAAGGCTGAACGCTGTCGCGCGCTTGACTCAGACAGACTCTGTCTGCGGCCAGGCGCGCGGCAACCGTTTCTGATTTGCACTGATGTCTTTTTGTCTTGCCTGCCTGGAGTGGCCATGTCCGGATATAAACGCGTATTGCTCAAGCTCTCGGGCGAGGCCTTGATGGGCGATGATGCCTACGGCATCAACCGCGCCACCATCGAAGCCATGGTGCGCGACATTGCCGAGGTCGTGCACAGCGGCGTGCAGCTCGCCATCGTCATCGGCGGCGGCAATATTTTTCGCGGCGTGGCCGGTGGCGCGGTCGGGATGGACCGGGCGACTGCCGACTATATGGGCATGCTGGCCACGGTGATGAACTCGCTGGCGCTGAGTGACGCCATGAAGCACGCCGGTTTGCAGCCGCGGGTCATGTCGGCCATTGCGATCGATCAGGTCGTTGAGTCCTATGTGCGTCCCAAGGCGCTGCAATATCTGGATGAAGGCAAGTCAGTGATCTTCGCTGGCGGCACCGGCAATCCGTTTTTCACCACCGATACTGCGGCGGCGCTGCGCGCTGCCGAGGTTGGTGCGGAGGTCATGCTCAAGGCGACCAAGGTGGACGGCATCTACACCGCAGATCCGGCTCAAGACCCCAAAGCGCAACGTTATGCGCGCATCAGCTTTGACGACGCCATCGCCCAGCGCCTGCAGGTCATGGACGCGACGGCCTTTGCGTTGTGCCGTGATCAGAAAATGCCCATCCGTGTGTTCAGCATTTTCAAACCCGGCGCCTTGATGCGCGTGGTGCAGGGCGCTGACGAAGGGACAGACGTGTACGTCTGACGATCATCAAATTTGTTGTGGAGTGCATCATGGGAATCGCAGAGATCAAGAAAACAACTGAAGAAAAAATGCATAAGTCGATCGAAGCGCTCAAATTCGATCTGGCCAAGGTGCGCACCGGCCGCGCGCATACCGGCCTGCTCGATCATGTGATGGTCGATTACTACGGCACGATGATGGCGATCAATCAGGTGGCCAATATGAATCTGGTCGATGCGCGCACCATCAGCGTGCAGCCGTGGGAAAAGAAAATGGTGCAGGCCGTGGAAAAGGCGATTCGCGAATCCGATCTTGGCCTCAACCCGCAAACCCAGGGCGAAATCATCCGCGTCCCCATGCCTGCGCTGACCGAAGAGCGTCGTCGCGACCTGGTCAAGGTCATCAAGCAGGAAGGCGAGGGCGCCAAGGTCGCGGTGCGCAATCTGCGCCGCGATGCGAACCAAAGTTTCAAAGACCTCGTCAAAGCGAAAGAAGTCTCCGAGGACGACGAGCGCCGCGCGCAGGATGAGGTGCAGAAACTCACCGATCGTTGCATCGTTGAGATTGACAAGCTGCTCGCGCAGAAAGAAGCGGAGATCATGGCGGTCTGAGCCGCATTGAATCCTCACTGTCTATATTCGTCGTTCGGCCATTGCACCCCCCATCCCTGACTCAGCCTGACTGCATGAGCAAAAAACCTGTCCACAAACGCGAGCCCTTCACCCTGCCGCGGCATGTGGCTGTGGTGATGGATGGCAATGGCCGCTGGGCGCAGCGCCGGTTTTTGCCGCGCTCTTCCGGGCATAAATTCGGCGTGGATGCGCTGAAGAAAATTGTGCGTCACTGCGCTGAAATCGGCGTGGAACATCTCACGGTTTTTGCGTTTTCCTCGGAGAACTGGGCGCGCCCGGCCGAAGAAGTGCAGACCTTGATGGATCTGTTCGTCAAGGCGTTGCAGCGCGAATCTCCCGAGCTGGCAAAGCAGGGCGTGCAACTGCATGTGGTCGGTGATCTGTCCGCGTTTTCCGCCGAGATGCGGGGTTTGATCGCGCAGTCTGAAGCCCTGACACAAGACAACACGACCCTGGTGCTCAATGTCGCCTTGAACTACGGCGGCCGCTGGGACATGCTGCAGGCGGCGCAGGCCTTGTCGGCCGCGGGTGAAGTCCCCTCGGCAGAAGGCATTGCACGGCATCTGGCGCTGGCCCATTCTCCGGACCCGGATCTGTTGATCCGCACTGGGGGGGAGCATCGCATCAGCAACTTTCTGCTCTGGCAACTGGCTTATACCGAGCTTTACTTTTCCGACATTCTCTGGCCCGATTTCAATACCGAGGCGTTCGATGCGGCGTTGGCTGACTTCGCTCACCGGCAACGTCGTTTCGGTGGCGTCCCTGAAGCCAAATCGCGCGCTGCGGCCTGAAGCGGCGGCGAACGAGACTGCACCATGCTGCGACAGCGCATCCTGACGGCCCTGGTGCTGATGGCCTTGCTTTTGCCCACCTTGTTTCTGCACGATCCCATGCCATTCGCTCTGCTGGCGTTGGCGTTCTGCACGGTGGGGATGGGGGAGTGGGTGCGGTTGGCGGGTTATCGCCGCTGGAGCGTCCTGGCAGCTTGGTCGTTCGCCTGGGTTGTGGTTGCCGGCGCCTTGCTCTGGCTGCTGCAGCAGCAGGCCTGGTTCATGTCCCCGGGATGGGTCTGGTTCTGGGCGGCTTGCAGCACCGTGTGGCTGTTGCTGCTGGGGCTGAGCCTGCCGCGCGCGCGCGTGCCTGCCGGGCTGCAGCATCCGGCCGTTCTTTCTCTCATGGGCTTTTTGTTGTTGCTGGCCGCTTGGCTGGCCTTGGTGGAGTTGCGTGTTCAGGGCGCGGTCTTTCTGTTGTCGCTTCTGGCCCTGGTCTGGGCGGCAGACATTGCGGCGTATTTCGGTGGGCGGGCCTGGGGACATCGCAAGCTCGCGCCGGCCATCAGCCCGGGTAAAACCCGCGCTGGCGCCTGGACCGCGCTGGCTGCCACCTTGCTGTATGCCGCCGTCTGCGTGGGTTTGTCGTCCCGCTTGCCCAACTATTTTTCACGGCTTCAAATCCATTTCGGCTGGATCGGTCTGTTGCTGGTCGTCGTTGCGCTGCTTGTCTTTGCGATTGCCGGGGATCTGTTCGAGTCTCTGCTCAAGCGCGCAGCCGGGGTGAAAGACAGCGGCAAACTGCTGCCGGGACACGGCGGGGTGCTCGACCGCATCGACGCGCTGCTGCCTGTGCTTCCCCTGGCCCTGCTGCTGCTGGCGTTATGAAGGCGATCACCGTTCTCGGCTCCACCGGTTCCATCGGAACCAATACCTTGTCTGTGCTGGCCTTGCACCGCACGCAGTTCCGCGTGTTTGCACTGGCGGCGCACAGCAATGCAGACAAGCTGTTGGCGCAATGCCTGGCATTTCGTCCGGCGTATGCGGTGCTGGGCGAAGCGCATGCCGCGCTGGATTTGCAGCAGCGCCTGCGCGCCGCAGGTTGCCCGACAGAGGTGCTGAGCGGCCCCGGCGCGTTGGAAGATGTGGCCTCGGCGCCTGAAGTTGATCTTGTCATGGCCGCCATCGTTGGTGCGGCTGGACTGGCCGCAAGCCTCGCGGCGGCGCGCTCGGGCAAACGTCTGTTGCTCGCCAACAAAGAATCTCTGGTGGTGGCGGGAGATCTGTTGCTGACAGCGCTGGAGCAGGGCGGCGGCGATCTGATTCCCATCGACAGCGAACACAGCGCCATCCTGCAAAGCCTTCCCGCAGACCGCAGCCGCTGGCAGGCGGACGTGCGCAATATTGTGCTCACCGCTTCTGGCGGGCCGTTCCGTCAACGCGAACCGCAATCCTTGCACGCAGTCACGCCGCAGGAAGCCTGCGCGCACCCGAACTGGAGCATGGGCGCGAAGATTTCGGTCGATTCCGCCACCATGATGAACAAGGCGCTGGAAGTCATCGAGGCGCACTATCTGTTTGGCATGCGGCCGGAGCAGATCAAGGTGCTCATCCATCCGCAGAGCATCGTGCATTCGATGGTCAACTACCTCGACGGCTCGGTGTTGGCTCAGCTCGGGCAGCCCGATATGCGCACGCCTATCGCCTATGGCCTGTCATACCCGGAGCGCATCGCGTCGGGCGCGCCCTGGCTGGATCTGGCGCGGATCGGGCGGCTGGATTTCGAACAGCCCGATGCCCAGCGCTTCCCGGGACTGGCGTTGGCATTCGATGCTTTGCGCATGCCAGTCGGCGCGTGCGCAGTGCTCAACGCCTCCAACGAAGTCGCGGTGGATGCATTTTTGCGGCAACGCATCCGTTTCACCGATATCCACCGCATCAATGCCGATTTGCTCGCCGGTGCAGAATGCGCGCACTGCGACTCTCTGGACGCGCTGGCTGAACTCGACACCCAGACGCGGTTCCAAGCGCAACAGCGCGTTGTCCAGTTATCGGTCTGACCCGAACGCTGCGCTGCGCAAACTGCCTGAAACGAGACCATGAACCTGCTCATTACCCTGCTGGCGTTTGCCTTTGCACTTGGCGTGCTCATCACCATTCATGAGTTCGGCCACTACCGCGTCGCAGTCGCGTGCGGCGTCAAGGTGCTGCGGTTTTCCATCGGCTTTGGCAAGCCCCTGCTGCGCTGGACGCGGGGGGCGGGCAAGACGGAATTTGTGCTCGCGGCCATTCCGCTGGGAGGCTATGTGCGGATGCTTGATGAGCGCGAAGGCGAGGTGGCCGAATCCGAGTTGCCGCGCGCGTTCAACCGCCAGAGCCTGCCCAAGCGCGCGGCGATCGTGGCCGCCGGGCCCGCAGCCAATCTGCTGCTCGCCGTCGTGCTGTTCGCCGTGGTGGCCATGGTCGGCGTGCGTGAGCCCGTTGCCATTCTGGGCGCGCCGCCTGCCCAGTCTTCTGCAGCGATTGCCGGCGTGCAAGGCGGTGAGCGTGTGACGGCCATTGCGCAGGGGGGCGCAACGGAAGACGTGAAGAGCTGGACCGATTTGCGCTGGAAGCTGCTGAACGCG
>JAQTVS010000369.1 GCA_028706735.1 Thiomonas sp. | reverse complement strand
GCGGGCTCTGCAGCAGGCGCGCCTGCGCGGGGGCTTTCTCGGAATTTTTCAGGCTGCGGTAGTTGCTGTGGTACTGCGGGAAAAAGTCGGTGTCGGCGAACTTGGTGTTGTCCCAGGGCGGGTTGCCCACGATGATGTCGAAGCCTTTGCGCTCGCCGGAAAAGGCCTCGGGGAAGGCCACCTCGTAGTGGAAGAAGTGGTATTTCTGCGCATAGGCTTCCACCTGGCGCAGCGCGGCGGTTTTGGTTTTGCTCTCGTCGAACAGTTCGTTCACGAGGTTGGGCGTTTTGCTCAGCGCCTCGCAGGCCGCCTTGTTGCCTTCGGCCAGCAGGGCACGGCGGGTGCAGATGAAGCTGAGCGCGCGCGAGAGCAGGTTGAGCTTGGGCGCGATGCGGGTCTTCCACAGCTTCTTGGACTGTTCCACCTCTTGCGCGGTGGTGTCGCGCATGGCGTCCAGCTCTTGCATCACGGTGCGCAGTTCGTCAAAACGGGCGCCGAGGTTCTCCACAAAAAAGTCGTTCTGCGCCACTTCCACCGCGTTGTAACTGACGAACTCCTGCACGCTGGCGCCCATGAGCGCGTTGCCGTGCTGCACGTGGTGTTCGATGAACGACAGCGGCGTGCCGAAGATGAAGCTGTCCATCCACAGGCTCAGGCGGGCCAGCTCCACGGCGAAGGGGTTGAGATCGACGCCGAAGATGCAGCGCTTGAGCAGGGCGCGCTTCAGGATTTGCGCGTCGTCGGGTTCGTAGTCGAGGTTCAGGAACTGGAGCTGCTCGGCGATCTTGGCGCTCTCCTGGTCCACGAGCTGGCGGAGGTCGGCGTCGGTGTCGAGGCGGCTCAGCGCCAGATCGGTGAGGTAATTCAGCGCCTCCACCAGAAAGTGGCCGCTGCCACAGGCGTTGTCGAGCAGCTTGAGATCCATCAGGGCTTTGCCCTGTTGGCCAGCATGGGCCAAAGCCTGATCCACAGCGGCTTTGACCAAGGGTTCCGACAGCGAGGTCGGCGTGTAGTAGCTGGCCGAGGTCTTGCGCGAGTTGCTGGCGCTCTTGAGGTAAACATCGCCCTTTTTCACGCTGATTTCGCGCAGGGCCTTGAAGCCTTTTTCCTTGCGAATGAGCGCGGTGTCGTAGGCGTCGAAGTAGGCTTCGACCGTCTTGCCCTTGGTGGCGGCGCTTTCGTACTCCAGGTACACGGCGGTTTCCACTGCCTTCTCAAAGCGGAATTCCAGCAGGCCTTCGTAGATGCGGCCCAGGTGGGTGACGCTCATGTTTTTGAAATCGCGCCGCGTGTCAAACAGCGTTTCGCCGCGATGGGTTTTGTAGAGCAGCTTTTCCAGCACCTCGCGCAGGGTGGCGTTGTCAAACATCTTCGGCTGCAGCAGCAGGGGCGCGCGCTGCGGATCGAACAGGCCGCCGTTGAAAAGCGGGATGTCGATGTCCTGCGCGCCTTCATCAAGCATTTCAAACAACTGCTTGAGCGCATACACGCCGTCGTGCAACGTGCTGCGTGCTTCGGGCTGGGCGGGCAGACTCTGGAAGATGTGGCCCAGGCTGTAGCGCTTGTAAAACGGGTGGCGCGCCAGCAGTTCGTGGTTCTTGTCTTCGAAGTACACGACGAACAGCAGCCGGAACAACAGCACGACGCTATTTTCGTACACGCTGTCCATGCTGGCCTTGGGGTTGGCGCGGTGGATGGCGCGCCCCATGATTTCAAACAACGAGTCTTCACCCGCGTAACCGTAAATCACCGCCTTGAGGTTTTCTTCGACTTCAAGGGTGAAATCGGCGGACTCGGCAATGGCTTGTTCGATGGCGGTAGTTTGCCCGGCTTCGACAGGCGGCGC
Organism: Thiomonas sp.; assembly: GCA_028706735.1. Classification (GTDB taxonomy): domain Bacteria; phylum Pseudomonadota; class Gammaproteobacteria; order Burkholderiales; family Burkholderiaceae_C; genus Thiomonas. Next base: position 1,216 of record JAQTVS010000369.1, on the reverse strand, counting down.
ATAGGTGTCGCGGCCAAAGAAAAAGGCAAACAGCGCCAGCGCTTCGGTCTTTTCGGCGGCGTCGCCCAATGCGCAAATGGCTTGGAGGTCGAACTCGATGAAGCTTTTTTTGGCGGTGATTTTGTCGGTGTCGTAAAGGCGCCAGTAGCGCCCATTGGTGAGAAAGCCGAAGCGCACGCGCAAGGTGCTGAGGTAGTCCTGCAACTGGTGGTGAGGGTTCTGGTTGCGGTCGGCTTTGCCGGTGTCGAGCTTCTTGTCCCAGGCCTTGGACTCGCAGATGGCGGTGATGAGCGTGTGGTCGTGGCGGGTCAGGAGTGCGTCGTCCTGTCCAGGCTCCAGCACCAGGCACCAGTCGGGCTTGGCGGGTTTGCCTTGTACGGTGATGACCTGCTGGGGAACGGTGATCCAGCCCAGTCGCGCCAGCAGCGGGCCGATGAATTTTTCTTCCAGTTGGGATTCGTTGCGGCGGGCGAGTGCTTCGGCTTCAAAGTGCTGGTTCAGCCACGGGAGCAAGGCGTATGGAATCGGCTTCTGAGCCAGTTCGATCCGCTTCCGGGCGACGAAACCCTCGTCCAGCAAGGTGTTGCACAACCAGGTGTGGGGAAACAGGTCTTGAGATGGCATGCAGTGTCTTTCGTGCGGGCGCGCATCAAAAAGAAGGGGATTCAAAACAGCATAGCGTCGCCCTTCACCGGAGCGCGGCGTTCTACATGGCGTGGCGCAGGCGCCGCAAGGCCATGCGCGCCGGGTCGAGGGCGTCGGCCAGATCGGTTTCGATGGGCAGCGGCGTGCCTTCGATGCGGGCGGCGAGGGTTTCAGCCAGCAGCGCGGCCAGGGTGAGGCCGCGCGAGCCCAGGCCCGCGCACACGGCGAGTCCGGGCAGCCGCGGCAATTCGTGCAGTTGTTTGCCGGCGGCGCGCTGCGGGTCGGCCAGCAGCGGCGCGAGGTCGGCCAGTAGGCCGCAGTAGGGCAGGCGGTCGGCGCTGGCCGCGCGGATGCCGACGAAGTGGCGCAGCGCGCAAGCGTGCTCCGGCAACGGCGGGGAGCGTGTCAGTGCACTCAGGCCGGCGCGGTTGTGCGCCCAGGCTTGTTCCGGTGTGAGCGGTTGGTCTTCGGTTTCGAAGGTGGCGCCGATCAGCAGCCAGTCGGTGTCGGCGGGATGTGTCGGCCGTTGCAGCAGGCGAACGGCGGCTGCGGGCAGGCGCAGCACGTAGCC
>JAQTVS010000050.1 GCA_028706735.1 Thiomonas sp. | reverse complement strand
TCGCAGCAGTCCATTTTTCACCGTCTTTTTGACCCATAGCGGGGCTATGGGTCTGCAAATCCGGCAAAAACTGTCCTCGCTGGGCCCCATTTTCGCTTTCGACGACCAAAGCCCGACAGGCTCCTAGGCGCGGCGAGTGTTCACCCTCTATCGGCAATGCGAGCGTGCAGGAGGGCGATGGTATGATTTCCTGCGTTGCGAGATTCACATTTTCTTTGGTAAATCATAGAGTTAGAACATATCAATGCGTTTGACCTCACTCCGCCTGGCCGGATTCAAGTCGTTTGCCGAACCTGTGACGCTGCCCTTTCCCGGCCGCATCAGCGGGATCGTCGGGCCCAACGGCTGCGGCAAGTCGAACGTGATCGACGCGGTGCGCTGGGTGCTGGGGGAAAGCAAGGCCAGCGAGCTGCGCGGCGAGTCCATGCAGGACGTCATTTTCAACGGCAGCGGGCAGCGCAAACAAGCCAGCCGCTGCAGCGTGGAAATGGTGTTCGACAACAGCGATCATCGCATCGCCGGGCAGTGGGGACAGTTCACCGAAATCGCCATCAAGCGCGTGCTCACCCGTGACGGCACGTCGAGCTACTTCATCAATAACCAGGCGGTGCGCCGCCGCGACGTGCACGATATTTTTCTCGGCCCCGGCCTGGGGCCGCGCTCCTACGCCATCATCGGCCAGGGCACCATCACCCGCATTCTGGAGTCGCGCCCCGAAGACCTGCGCATGATGCTCGAAGAGGCGGCCGGCGTGTCCAAATACAAGGAACGCCGCCGCGAGACCGAGAACCGCCTGCAGGACACCCGCGAGAACCTCACCCGCGTGCAGGACATCCTGCGCGAGCTCGGCAGCAATCTGGGGCGGCTCGAACAACAGGCCGAAGTCGCCACCCGCTACCAGGGCCTGCAGGCCAGTGCGATTCTGGTGCAGCAGCAGCTCTGGCTGCTGCGCCAGGAAGACGCGCAGGCCAGGCGCCAACAGATCACCCAGGCGGGCGGCGAGGCGATGAATGCGCTGGAAGCCCGCATTGCCGAGCAGCGCGGCATCGAGGCCGAGATTGAAGCGCTGCGGCAGGCACAGTTCGCCAGCAGCGACACGCTGAACCGGGCGCAGGCGGCGTTTTATGCGGCGCAGTCGCGCGTCAGCCAGCTTGAGGCGGAAATCCGCTTCGTCGTCGAAGGCCGTCAACGCGCTCAGGCAACCCTGCAGACGATTGCCGCGCAAACGCAGGACTGGCAGCAACGGCACGACGCCGCAATGGCGCACGCCGCCGACACCGCCGAGCGCCTGGCCGATGCTGAGGTGCAGGCCGAAGTGGCCCAGGCGCGGGCGCAGGAGCAGAGCGAGAGCCTGCCCGCGCTCGAAGCCGCCGTGAGCGACGCGCAGTTGCGTGCCGCGGACGAACGCGCGCAGGCCGCCGGGGCGCAGCAGGCGCTGCAGGCCGAAGCGGCACGCCAGCGCAGCATGGGGCAGCAGATCCAGCAGTTGCAACAGCGCGCAGAGCGTTTGCGCGCCGAGCAGCGCGCCGTGGCCGCGCCCGACAGCCTGCGCCTGGCCGACCTGAAGCGGCAGCAAGAGAGCCTGACCGACGCGCTCGACACCACCCGCGCGCAGCGCGAGCACCTCGACGACACCCTGCCCGATCTGCAACAGGCGCGGCAGCAGACGCAGCAGGCGCAGCAAAGCGTGGCGGCTCAGCTGGCGGCCACAAGTGCGCGCCTCTCAGCCCTCAAGGCCTTGCAGGAGCGCGTGCTCACCGAAGGCAAGCTGCGTCCCTGGCTGGCCAAGCATGGGCTCGACGCCCTGTCGCAACTCTGGTCGCGCCTGCAAGTGGAAAACGGGCTGGAAACCGCGCTCGAAGCCGTGTTGCGCGAGCGTCTGGCTGCATTGGAACTGCGCCACCTCGACATGGCCGCAGGGTTCGCCAGCGACGCGCCACCGGCCAAGCTGGCGTTTTATTCGGCGGCGGTGCAGGCGCAGACGGCCGAGGCGCGGGCGGCAGCCATCCCGCCTGCAGGGTGCCGCGCATTGCGCGACGCGGTGCGCATTGGCGACGCCGGGCTGGGCAGCCTGCTCGACGATTGGCTCGCCAACGTCTTCATCGCACCCGCGCTACAGCATGCGCTGGCGCTGCGCGGCAGCCTGCCCGCGCAAGCCACGCTGGTGACGCGCGACGGCCATGCGGTGTCGCGCCAGAGCGTGAGTTTTTACGCGCCGGATTCCGAGCAATCCGGCGTGCTCGCGCGCCAGCAGGAAATCGACAATCTGGAGCGCCAGATCAAGGCCGAGCAACTCATCGCCGAGCAAAGCCGCGCCCAACTGCACCAGGCCGAGCATGATCTGGGGCAGGCGCAGGAACAGCTCGCCGCACTGCAGCGCCGCCAGCAGCAGGACATGCAGCAACTGCACACCGTGCAGGTGGAACTGCTCAAACTCACCCAGCAGGCGGAGCAAAGCGCCGCGCGGCACGCCCAGATCGCGGCCGATCTGGGCGACATTGACGCGCAGTTGGAGGTGTTGCAGGCGCAGCAGGCCGAGAGCGAGGCGCGCTTCGAGGAACTTGACGCGCGCCTGGCCGACCAGCAGCAGCTGCAGGCCGATCTCGAAACCGAGGCGATTGCCGCGCAGCAGGCGCTGGCCGACGCGCGGGCGCAGCAGCGCCAGCTCGAATCGCAAGCGGCAGAAAGCAGCTACGCGGTGCGTAGCCTGCGGCAAAAGCTGGCCGATCTGCAACGCGAGGCGCAGATGGCGCAGGAACAGATCGCCCGACAGGCCAGTGCGCGCGAGGCGGCGCAGGCCGAACTCGCGCGGCTGAGCGAACAAAGCGCGCAGACCGGCCTGCAAGCCGCGCTGACCGAGCAGGAAAGCGTGCAGGCCGTGCTGGGCGCCCGCCGCAGCGAGGCCGACGACATCGCGCAGCAACTCCGCCAGCGCGAGGAGGCGCGGCTGACGCTCGACCGCGACCTCGATCCGCTGCGGCAGCGCATCACCGAATTGCAACTCAAGGAGCAGGAGTTTCGGCTGCAAGCCGAGCAGTTCGCCCAACAGCTTGCCGAGGCGCAGGCCGATGTCGAGGCCGTGCGCGCCAGTCTGCCTGCCGACGCCCAGGCTCCGGCGCTGACACGCGAGATGGAGCGCCTGCAGCGCGACATTGCCGCGCTGGGCGCGGTCAACCTCGCCGCGCTCGACGAACTGGGCCAGGCGCGGGAACGCAAACATTTTCTCGACGCGCAGAACGACGACTTGCAGACCGCCATCACCACGCTGGAAGACGCCATCCGCAAGATCGACGCCGAGACCCGCGACATGCTGGCCACCACCTTCGCGCAGATCAACGACCACTTCGGCCGCATGTTCCCGCTGCTGTTCGGCGGCGGCAATGCGCGGCTCATCATCACCGGCGAGGAAATTCTCGACGCCGGGGTGCAGGTCATGGCGCAGCCGCCGGGCAAGAAGAACAGCTCGATTCACCTGCTCTCCGGGGGCGAAAAGGCGCTGGTGGCCATCGCGCTGGTGTTCGCCATCTTCCAGCTCAACCCCGCGCCGTTCTGCCTGCTCGACGAAGTGGACGCGCCGCTGGACGACGCCAACACCGAGCGCTACGCCCGGCTGGTCAAAGACATGTCGGCCAGCACGCAGTTCCTGTTCATCTCGCACAACAAGATCGCCATGGAAATGGCCGACCAGCTCATCGGCGTGACCATGCAGGAGCAGGGCGTGTCACGCACCGTTGCCGTGGAAATGGACGCCGCGCTACGCTTTGCCCAAGCCGCTTGAGCCGCACACTGAGCCGCGCACACACTCAAACCTCGAGGATTCCTGGATGGGACAGTTGCAAACCGCTTTAGTCGTCATTGGCGCCATCATCATCGCCGCCGTCATCGCCTACAACACCTGGCAGTCCGGCAAGTTCAAGCGCCAGCGGACCGTCATCGACGCCGATGAACAGGCGCACGGCGCGCTGGTCGAGCCCGGCGGCCTCGACTCCCTGGGCGTGGATGGCGAGCCGCTGGAGCCCATTCCGCTGTCGCCGGAAATTGGCCCGCGTCCACGTCTGCTGCCGCTGCAGATCGACCCGCTCATCGACGCCATTTCCAGCTATCTGCTCGATCCGGCGCGGCTCGGCGAAGTGCTGCAGCCGCGCCTGCCCAAGGCCGCCCGCGCCGGGGCCAAGCGCATGCTGTTCGAAGGCCGCAATGCCGAAACCGGCAAATGGGAGCCGCTCCAGCCGCATCACCACTACGCGGAGCTGCAGGCTGCGGTGCAACTGAGCAACCGCGGCGGCCCCATCAACGCCATCGAGTTCTCCGAGTTCATCGCCAAATGCCATGAATTGGGCGAAGCGCTGGGCGTGCCGCCCGATCTGCCCGACATGGCCGAAGCGCTGGAGCAGGCGCGGCAGCTCGACGCCTTCGCCAACGCCAACGACGCCCAGCTCTCCATCACCCTGCGCGCCCGCAGCGTGCCGTGGGGCATCGACTTCCTGCGCCAGCGTGCGCAGGCCGCAGGCTTCGTGCCCGGCGCCGAGGCCGGGCGCATGGTGCTGCTCTATCAGGACGTGGATCAGGCGCCCACGCCGCTGGTTCACCTGCAGTTCGACGCCCGCGCCGATCTGTCCGACAGTTCCGCTGCCGTCAGCCATGCCACCCTGCTGCTCGAAGTGCCGCAGGCGCCATCCGTGCAAAAGCCCTTTGGCCGCATGCGCCAGGCTGCGCGTGAGCTGGCAACCGCGCTCGACGCCGCTGTGGTCGATGACAACAACGCGCCGCTGTCCGACGCCGCGCTCGACCACATCGAAAAACAGCTCGACATGCTGTACGAGGTGCTCGACCAGCAAGGACTGTCCGCCGGCTCCGCCGCCGCGCAGCGCCTGTTTTCCTGAGCGTCGCCATGCCTGCGGTCACTCCCGCCGCGCGTGCAGCCGCATTGCGTGCCGAAATCCATCGGCTCGACCACGCCTATTACGTGCTCGACGCCCCGCTGGCGCCCGATGCCGACTACGACGCGCTGTTCCGCGAGCTGCAGCGCATCGAAGCGGGGCATCCAGAACTGCGCACGCCCGACTCACCCACCCAGCGCGTCGGCGGCGCGCCGCTGCCGCAGTTTGCCACGGTGCGGCATGCCGTGCCCATGCTGTCCATCCAGACCGAGACCGACACCACGCCACAAGGGGCAGCCGCCTTCGACCAGCGGGTGCGCAACAAGCTCGGCCTGGGCGCAGACGCTCCGCCGGTGCTCTACAACGCCGAGCTGAAGTTCGATGGCCTGGCGATCAATCTGCGCTATGAACACGGCGTGCTGGTGCAGGCCGCCACGCGCGGCGACGGCGAAACCGGCGAAGACGTGACGCAGAACGTGCGCACCATCCGCAGCGTGCCGTTGCAACTGCGCGCTGCGCATCCACCCGCCGTGCTCGAAGTGCGCGGCGAGGTGCTGATGCAGCGCGCCGACTTCGAGCGCTACAACGAACGCCAGCGCGCCAAAGGCCAGCCCACCCTGGTCAACCCGCGCAACGGTGCGGCGGGCAGCATTCGCCAGCTCGACCCCGCCGTCGCCGCGCAGCGCCCGCTGGCGTTCTACGCCTATGGCTGGGGCGAAATTCAGGGTTGGGACGGCCAGCCCGACAGCCACCACGCCATGCTCGATGCGCTGGCCGGGTTCGGCCTGCCGGTGGCGCCGCAGCGCGTGCACGGACCTGGGACGCAAACCCTCATCGATTTTCACGCCCGCATCGCCGCCGAGCGCGACAGTCTGCCCTTCGACATCGACGGCGTGGTCTACAAAGTGGACAGCCTGGCGTTGCAACAGCAACTCGGCTTCCGCAACCGCGAGCCGGCGTGGGCCGTGGCGCACAAATACCCGGCGCAGGAACGCAGCACCCGCGTGCTGGCCATCGACATTCAAGTGGGCCGCACCGGCAAGCTCACCCCGGTGGCCAAGCTGGAGCCGGTGTTCGTCGGCGGCGTGACCGTGACCAACGCCACCCTGCACAACGAAGACGAGGTGCGCCGCAAGGATGTGCGCGTGGGCGACACGGTGATCGTGCGCCGCGCCGGCGACGTGATTCCCGAAGTGGTCAGCGTGCAACTCGACCAGCGTCCGGCGGACGTTGGCGAACCCTTCGATCTCTACAAGCAGCTCGGCGGCCATTGCCCGGTGTGCGGCTCGGCCATCGTGCGCGAGGAGGGCGAGGCCGACTGGCGCTGCACTGGCGGCCTGTTCTGCGCCGCGCAACGCAAGCAGGCCATCCTGCACTACGCCAGCCGTCGCGCGCTGGACATCGAGGGCCTGGGCGAGAAGCTGGTCGATCAACTGGTGGACGGCGGCGTCATCAGCGTTCTGCCCGACCTGTACCGCCTCGACCTGCCCAAGCTCGCGGCGCTCGACCGCATGGCGGAAAAAAGCGCATCCAACCTACTCGCCGCGCTCGACCACAGCAAGGCCACGACGCTGCCGCGCTTCATCTATGCCCTGGGCATTCGCCAAGTGGGCGAGGCCACCGCCAAGGAGCTTGCGCGCCACTTCGGCAGCCTGGGCGCGCTGATGGACGCCAGCCTGGAACAACTGCAGGCCGTGCCCGACGTCGGCCCCGTGGTGGCGCAAAGCATCCGCACCTTCTTCGAACAGCCGCACAACCGTGAGGTGGTCGAACAACTGCGCGCCTGCGGCGTGCATTGGAGTGAGGCCGCGCCCGACCGAGACGCCCCCAAACCGCTCGCGGGCAAGACGCTGGTGCTCACCGGCACCCTGCCCACCCTGAGCCGGGAGGAGGCCAAGGCCCGCATCGAAGCGGCCGGCGGCAAGGTGGCCGGGTCGGTCTCGAAAAAGACCGATTACGTCATCGCCGGCGTCGAGGCCGGCAGCAAACTCGCCAAGGCGCAGGAACTCGGCGTGACCGTGCTCGACGAAGCGGGCCTGCTCAGCCTCATCGCGGCATCAGCAGCAAATGGCTGATCAAACGGTTTATCTCGGCATTGATCTCGGCGGCACCAAGATCGAGGTGGCAGCGCTCGACGGCGAAGGCCGGTTTTTGCTGCGCGAGCGGCGCGACACGCCGCAGGGCGACTACGCCGCCACGCTGCAGGTCATGGCCGAGTTGGTGGCGCTGGCCGACGCGCGGCTGGGTCTCGCTGGCCGTGCGACGCTGCCGATGGGCGTAGCCATTCCCGGCTCGGCGTCTCCCGTGACCGGGCTGATTCGCAACGCCAATTCCACCGTGCTCAATGGCCGCCCGCTGCAGCGCGACCTGGAGCGATTGCTCGCCCGTCCCGTGCGCCTGCACAACGACGCCAACTGCCTGGCGATCAGCGAGGCGATAGACGGCGCGGGGCAGGGCGCTCGCGTGGTGTTTGCGGTGATTCTGGGCACCGGCGTCGGGGCGGGCATCGCCATCGACGGCGCCGACTGGCTGGGCTGTAACGCCGTGGCCGGCGAGTGGGGCCACAACCCGCTTCCCTGGCCGCGGCTTGCTCCGGCGTGGCGCGAGTTGCCGGGGCCGCGCTGCTGGTGCGGTCTGCACGGCTGCATCGAAACCTGGCTGAGCGGCCCGGGCTTCGCCGCAGACCATGCGGCGCAGACCGGGAAACAGGCCACGGCGCCCAGGCTCATCGCCGCCATGCGCGCGGGCGATGCGGCGGCGCGTGCAAGCTTCATCCGCTATTGCGACCGCCTGGCACGGGCGCTGGCGCATGTCATCAACATTCTCGACCCCGATGTCATCGTGCTGGGCGGCGGCATGAGCAATGTGCCCGAGCTCTATGTCGAAGTGCCGCGGCGCTGGGGCGCGTGGGTGTTTTCGGATGCGGTGCGCACCCGCCTGCTTGCCGCGCAACACGGCGATTCTTCTGGTGTGCGCGGCGCGGCGTGGTTGTGGCGGTCTGCCGCAACCGTCTGAATGGTTTTTCGGGGCGTGGCGAGCGACGGGTTTTTCGCCAGCGGCTTATTGCATTTTGATGCAACGTCGCAGCGCCTGATGTTATAAAGTAACTCTCACATTGCTCATTAAACTCTGTTCATGCGCCGCATTCAACCGTTCTTCCATGCTGTTTTTTTCGCGGTTTTCTGCCTGCTGCTCAGCAGCGCGGCGCGGGCCGCGCCGGTTTCCATCGTCGCCGCGGAGAGCACTTATGGCGTGATTGCCCAGGCCATAGGCGGCAGCAAGGTGGCGGTGGACAGCATCATCCACAACCCCAATGTCGATCCGCACAGTTTCGAGGCCACGCCCGCGGTGGCGCGCAAGGTGGCGCGGGCGCAGATCGTGCTGCTCAACGGCATCGGCTACGACGACTGGATGGAAAAAATGCTCGCGGCCAGTCCGTCGCCGCAGCGCCAAGTGATCGTGGCGGCGCAACTCAATCCGGCCCTGGTTCTGGCCGACAAGAATCCCCATGTGTTTTACGACCCGCAAGTGGCCCTGCTGGTGGCGCAGCGGCTTGCCCAACTCCTGCAGCGCGCGGCGCCGGCTGACGCGGCGCTGTTTGCGCGCAATCTGCAGGATTTCAAGGCGGATCTGATGCGCGTGACCCAAGCGGAAACCGCGCTGCGCGACGCCTATCCGGGGCTGAAGGTCACGGCGACCGAGCCGGTTGTCGGCTATCTGCTGCGGCAACTGCGCTGGACCAGTCTGGGCGAAAAATTTCAGTTCGATGTGATGAACGATACCGAGCCGCCCCCGGCGGAAGTGGCGCGCTATGAGGACACGCTGCGGCAGCGCAAGGCGGCCCTGCTGTTCTACAACAGGCAGGTCACCGACCCTTTGACCGATCGCCTGCGCGCCATCGCCAAGGAGTCCGGCGTGCCGGTGGTGGGCGTGGATGAATTCGTTCCTCCCAGCACAAGCTATGTGCAATGGCAGATGCAAACCTTGCACGCCATCGGGCAGGCGCTGGGCAAATCGCATCGACCGTGAACCCGCAACATGCGAACGGCGCGCAGGCGCCCGACTGGGCCATTGAAGCGCAAGGCCTGCGTTGCGTGCTGAATCAGCGCGTGGTGCTCGACGGCCTGGATTTGCGCATCGGCGCCGGGCAGTTTGTCGGCGTGTTCGGCGCCAATGGTGCAGGCAAGACCACGTTGCTGCGCAGCTTGCTCGGGCTGCAGCCGCTGCACGGCGGACGGCTGCGCCTGCTCGGATGCGACGGCGTTTCCTTGCGGACCCAAGTGGGCTATGTATCGCAGCGCGACCCAGTGGGCGCCGATAGCTTTTTGCGCGTGCGCAGCTATGTGGCAACCGCCTGGCAGGGTGAACGCTGGGGGCTGGGACTGGGGCAAGCCGCGCAGCGCGCGCAGGCGGTGGATGCAGCCCTGCGCGTCATGCACGCGTCCGATCTCGCCGACCGCAGCCTGGATGCGCTCTCCGGCGGGCAGCGCCAGCGTGTGCGCATCGCGCAGGCGCTGGTCAACCCGGTGCGCATGCTGCTGCTCGACGAGCCGCTGTCCAACCTCGACCCGCAGGCGCAGCAGCGCATTCTGCACACCGCGCGCCGCCTGTGCACCGAGCAGGGCATCACCGTGCTGATGACTGCGCACGACATCAACCCGCTGCTGCCGCATATGGATCAGGTGCTCTACCTCGCGGGCGGCAAAGGCAGGCTGGGCACGGTGGATGCGGTGGTCAACGGCCCGGCGCTGACCGCGCTCTACGGCCTGCCCATGGCCGTGGCGCGGGATGCGGGCTATGTGTTCATCCACCCGGCTGGCGGATTCATGCCCGAAGAGGCCGCGCATTGCGGCCACGCGCACGGCCAAGATCACGACCACGCATCCGGCGGAGACAGCGCATGATCCTCGGCCTTGAATACGGCTTCATGCGCCATGCGCTGCTGGCGGGCAGCGCCATCGCGGTGCTCAGCGCGGCGGTGGGCTACTTCATCACCCTGCGGCGGCAGGCGTTTGCCGCGCACGCCTTGTCGCATGTGGGCTTCACCGGCGCGGCGGGCGCGATCTTGCTGGGGCTGAGCCCGTATCTCGGCCTGTTCGCCTTCACCCTGGCCAGCGGCGTTGCGCTGGCGCTGACCGGCGGACGCATTCGCCAGCGCGATATCGGCATCGGCATGGTGCTGATGTTCGCTCTCGGCCTGGGCGTGTTGTTCCTCAATCTCTACACTTCCAACGCCCAGTCGGCGATGAGCATTCTGTTTGGCAGCATCGTCGGCATCACCGCAGCGCAGGCCGGGCTGTCGCTGGCGGTGTGCATCGCCGGCCTGGGCGGATTGGCCGTGCTTTACCGCCCGCTGTGCTTTGCCAGCTTCAACCCCGAAGGCGCGCAAGCGCGCGGGGTGAATACGCGCCGGGTCGATCTGCTGTTCATCCTGCTGGTGGCCGCAACCGTGGCGATAGCCGTGCCGGTGATCGGGGCGCTGCTGATCTTCGCCCTGCTCATCGGCCCCGCCGCGGCGGCGCAGACGCTCAACCGCAGCGTGGCAGGGGGCATCGGCCTGTCGGTACTGTTCGGGCTGGCCATCACCTGGGGCGGGCTCGCCGCCGCCTATTCCATCGGCTATCCCGCAAGCACCTGGATCGCATCGCTGAGCTTCGCCCTCTACCTCGCCGCCCACGGTTGGCGCCGTTTGCGCGACGGTGCGGCCCGCGTTTGAGGCGCGGTGTCTTTTACGATGCCAGGCTTGTCTTCATCAACTCCGCCGCATCGGCCCGCCTTTCCATGACACAGCCGCTTACCCCCGGTTCCCCTGCCATTGCCCCACCAGCGCGCGTGATGCTGCGCGCCAAATTGCACCGCGCCATGCTCACCGGCGCCGATCTGCACTACGAAGGCTCCTGCGGCATCGATCAGGAGCTGCTGGCCGCCTGCGACATCCTGCCCGGTGAGCAGATCGAGATCTACAACGTGACCAATGGTGCGCGCTTGAGCACCTACGCCATCGCCGAGGCGCCTGGCAGCGGGCAGATCACTCTCAACGGTTCGGCGGCACGCCATGCCGCGCTGGGCGATTTGCTCATCATCTGCACCTATGCCCCGATGGACGATGCCACTGCGCGCGCCTTTCGCCCTCGCATCGCGCTGCTCGACGCGCAAAACCACATCACCGTGATGAAGGCATAGGCGGCAGACAAAGCAATCGCCTGGAGGGCCAGGCGATTTTTCCGGGCAGATCAGGCGATTCAGGTGAGGTTGGCGTCGAGCACCGCGCCCCGGTGCGCACCGCCGACCAGCGCGCCGAATTTGGCGAGCACGCCGCGGGTGTAGCGTTTGGCCGGGGGCGTCCAGGCGGCGCGGCGCTTGGCCAGTTCCTCGTTGCCAACGTGCAGGTTGAGGCTCAGGCTCGGCGCGTCAATGGTGATGGTGTCGCCCTCATGGACCAGGGCGATGGCGCCACCGGCCATGGCTTCGGGCGCGACGTGGCCCACCACCATGCCCCAGGTGCCGCCGGAGAAACGGCCATCAGTAATCAGGCCGACGGATTCGCCCAGCCCGGCGCCAACCAGCGCCGAGGTGGGGGCGAGCATTTCCGGCATGCCGGGGCCGCCTTTGGGGCCGAGGTAGCGCAGCACCATGATGTCCCCCGCCTTGATCTTGCCCGCCAGAATGGCTTCAAGTGCGCTCTGCTCATCGTCGAACACGCGCGCCGGGCCGGTCATGCTGGGCTTTTTCAGGCCGGTGATCTTCGCCACGCAGCCGTCTTCGGCCAGATTGCCCTTGAGAATGGCCAGATGGCCGTGGGCGTACATCGGCTTGTCGATGGGGCGGATGACGTTCTGCTCGGCGCTGGGCTGTGCCGGCACGTCCTTGAGGTTTTCCGCCACGGTCTTGCCGTTGATGGTGATGCAGTCGCCATGCAACAGACCGGCTTCGAGCAGGATTTTCATGACCTGCGGAATGCCCCCGGCGCGGTGCAGATCGGTGGCGACATATTGGCCCGAAGGCTTCATGTCGCAGAGCACCGGGGTGCGTTTGCGGATGACTTCAAAGTCTTCGATGGTCAGGGGCACTTCGCCCGTGTGGGCGATGGCCAGCAGATGCAGTACGGCGTTGGTGGAGCCGCCAGTGGCCATGACCACGGCAATGGCGTTTTCCAGCGCCTTGCGGGTGACGATATCGCGCGGCTTCAACCCAGCGCGCACCGCGGCCAGCAGGGCCTGGCCGGAATCGCGCGCGGACTGCACCTTTTCCTCGTGCACATTGGCCATGGTGCTGGAGTAGGGCAGCGACATGCCCATGGCCTCGATGGCGCTGGACATGGTGTTGGCGGTGTACATGCCGCCGCAGGAGCCGCTGGTGGGCACCGAGCATTGCTCGATGGCGTCGAAGTCCGCGTCGCTCATGCGGCCGGCGGCGTGTTCGCCCACGGCCTCGAAGACCGAGACGATGTTGAGATCCTTGCCCTTGTAATGGCATGGCAGGATGATGCCGCCATAGACAAAGATGCCGGGCCCGTTGCAACGGAGCATCCCGATCAAGGAGCCGGGCATGCTTTTGTCGCA
>JAQTVS010000368.1 GCA_028706735.1 Thiomonas sp. | reverse complement strand
GCGCGCGGTGGCATCCATCAACCTGAATTTCCGGTTCAGCACGGCTGCCCGAACACTGGCGACCGAGTGTGCGAACAAGCCGAACAGCAGGGCGCGCCTGCCGGCCAGATGGAGGTGCAGAGCTTGTTGCCGGGCGACCGCCAGATGCGATACCCGCGCCTCGTTGCGCGCGCAGTCGGCGAGAATGCGCTGTGCTTGCAACAAGGCCTGCGCTTGGGGCGCGGAAGGCGGCGCGCTGGCGATGCGCCCGAGAGAACCGCCTGTCGCGGGGGTGGGCGGCGTGTGCAGGACGGGCGGCAGCGCCTCGCTGCCCGCCTTGTCCGCAGCTGCGCGCATCGCCGCAGCACCCGCCCCGCCGGTTGCGATGGCAGATGCCGTGCCGGCGGGTGCAGGGTTGACAGGTGTCGGGCTGGCGGCGGATGCCGGAGGCAGGGGCGATGCGGCTCTGGCGGTGGTTGGCAGGGAAGGCTGGCTGGCATCGGCAGCCACGGCGGTGTTTTCGGCAGCAGTTTGCCGGGAGGCTGCGCGCGGGGCGGTAGCCAGGACGGGTATGTCGCGTGCGGGGCGAGCGGCTGCGGGCTGCTTGATGAGTCCACTGAAACGGGCGGCATGGGGCGAGCTTTTTACGTACGCCAATCCGGTCGCATTCGCCGGCCTGGTCGCGTCTGGCGTGTGCCGGGTGCGCAGCGGCGGTACGGCGCTGGCGGTGGGGCGGTTGACGATTTTTTGCGCGGTTGCCGGCATGTTCAATCGGGGCTAGAAAGCCCGACCCTCCTTGTGCAGTTCGCGCTGGATGCCGTCTTCCATGTCGCGCGCGAGGAGGATGCCGTCGCCGCGCGACAATGCCCTGAGCGAGACGTAGCGCACCACGTTCATGATGGCGCCTCCGGAAAGCTCGAATTGCTCGGCGATGCGTTCCAGCTCCAGCCCGGCTTCCAGTCTGGCCGGTTCGGGCAGCGCCTCGCGCCAGATCTTCAGGCGCTCCTGATGGCCGGGCAGCGGGAAATGGATCACCGACTGGAAGCGGCGCAGGAAGGCGTCGTCCAGATTGCTCTTGAGGTTGGAGGCGAGGATCGCCACGCCCGGATATTCCTCGATGCGCTGCAACAGGAAACTCACTTCCTGATTGGCGTAACGGTCGTGCGCGTCATGGACGCGGGTGCGCTTGCCGAACAGCGCGTCGGCTTCGTCGAAGAACAGGATCCAGCCCTTGTTTTCGGCGCGCTCGAACACGCGCGCCAGATTCTTTTCCGTCTCGCCGATGTATTTCGACACCACCATGGACAGGTCTATCTTGTAGACCTCGCGTCCGCACAGCTTGCCCAGCAGACTGGCGGCCAGCGTCTTGCCGGTACCCGGCGCGCCGTGGAACAGGCTGGTGTACCCGGCGCGCAGTTTGGGGCGCATCCCCCAGTCGTCCAGCAGCGCATCGCCGTGGGCCAGCCAGACGCGGATCTCGTCGAGTTGTTCCCGGGTGTGGGCGGGCAGCACCAGATACGCCCATTCGAGTTCGGTGTGCATGCGTTGCGCGGGCAGCGTGAGGTCGGGCGCAGTATCGTCCCTGCCCGGGATCAGGCGTTGCAGCAGCAGGGCCGAGGGTTGTAACAGCGCGGCGCTGTAGGGTTCTCCCAACTGGGGCGGTTGCAGCTCGATCAGACCGTGGCGCAGCAGCGACTGCGTGCGTTCGAACAGCCCCATCGTCGCCAGACGCGCCGCCAGATCGTCGCCCGCCAGCAGGAAACAGGCGGTCTCCAGCGTGGGCAGGAAGGCGCCGCCGGACGGCGCGCCGCCGAATTCGGTGAAACCGCGCTGGGTGGCCTCGTTGCGGGTCAGCAGCACATCCAGCAACTGCGGGCGCAGCGTGGGGGCGAGCGCCAGCAGCAGGATCAGGCGCTCCTCCGCAGATAACGGGTAGCTTGCCAGCATCTGCGCATAAGGCGATGCGCCGGAGCAGTCGGGCGGGGGCGGCAGGGCGGTCAGTGGGCGCGGGCTGTCGCCGGGGGCGGCGAAATAAGCGTCGAGGCGCAGGCGCAACGCCTCGGCCAGCCATTCCAGGTCGGCCTCCAGATGACGGGCGTTGCCGTTCAGGGCATCGGCCATTCGGTATGTAGCGGTCTGTTCATCCACGGCAATCTCACCAGGCTGAAGCTCCAGGGCAGGCTGCCCAGCAGCAGGTCGTAGGGGGCGGGTTCCAGCTGGAGTCGCCAGCCGGAATCGCTGTCGCGCAACAGGCCGCGCCGTTGCAAGAAGGTCTCGCGCAGCGCGGCCACGCTGGTGTTGCCCAGCGTTTTCCAGTGTTCAATGCTTGCCTCCAGCAGCGCCTTGGCCTCGTTGCGATCGGCCTCGTCCAGCAATCCGGCGCTGACCGGCAAGGGGTCTGCCGGCCTTAGCCCCAGCAATATCTTGACGAGGGTCAGCTCGAATTCGTAAACCTCCTCGCGCCCGTTGACCAGCCAGTGCAGCAAGGCGGCGGCGCGCGGCAGATTCGCTTCGGGCAGGCTGCCACCGGCGCTGAGGTGGCGCACTTCGAACAGGCGGGGCAGGAAGGGGTGCAGCAAAATCAGCCCGGCATCGGCGACCAGATGGCCGAGCGACGGCGCGGCTTCTTCCGCTGAGCGCACGACGCCAGCGGGCGGTCTGACGGTAGTTCGTGGCGGTGTCACCTCGGCCGGCTCTGCCCCGAGCGCTGCCTGGAGGGTGAGCAACGTCTGCACGGTGTCGTGGTCGGCCAGTGCCGCCATCTGACGCTGGATGTCGCGCAACAATCCGGCAATCAGCGCATCGGGCGGGTGGCGCAGGTCAGCTTCACGCAGCGCCAGCAGCATGGCTTGCACGCGCAACAGCAGATGTCCGCCGAGCGATAGGGCGAAGTCGCGCAACAGGGCCAGCAGTGCGGCGCGCGCTTCGTTGCGATTTTCCGGCAAATCCTCAGGCAGGTTTTCGGGCACTGCAAGCGCCAGCACGGCGGTGCGCGCGTCGGCGGACAGCAGTTGCAGCAGGCGGAAGCTGGCGGCGTGGCGTTGCGCCAGCGTGCCGCGCGATGTATGGCACAGGGCGTCGCGCAGCGCACGGGCATCCCCGGCGAGTGTTGCAGCCG
>JAQTVS010000367.1 GCA_028706735.1 Thiomonas sp. | reverse complement strand
GATGCTGTGTCGGAAACCCTGCTGGCCGCCCTGGAAGGCGCGGCACGCTTTGGCGGCCAGTCGCAGTTCAAGACCTGGGTGGTGGGCATCCTCAAGCACAAGGTGCTCGACCAGCTCCGCCTGCGCAAGCGCGAAGTGGGCTACGACACTGACGAAGAAGGCGAGGTGCTGGAAGAGTTGGTGTTCGTCCCAGACGGGCATTTCCGCACCATGCCGCAGACCTGGGAAACGCCGGCCGACGCCTTGCAGCAGCGCCAGTTCTTTGAAGTGCTCGAAGACTGCATGGACGCCCTGCCCGGACAGATCGGCCGCGTGTTCCTGATGCGCGAATGGCTGGAACTCGATACAGAAACAATTTGTCAGGAATTGTGCATTTCCTCGACCAATGTCTGGACCATGCTGCACCGCGCCCGTATGCGCCTGCGCGAATGCCTGCAACTCAATTGGTTCGGGAACCCTGCAACGTGAACTACCCTTTCCGCCGTACCTGCCGCGAAATCGCCGGTCTCATCCTGGCGCGGGAAGACCGCGCGCTCAGCTTTCCCGAACGGCTGTCCATCCGCATCCACTTCCTGGTGTGCAAGGCCTGCCCGAACTTCGCGCAGGAAGTGCAGACCATGCGCAGCGCGATGAGCAACTGGCGCAACTACAGCGAGCAGGACGACGACGGCCGACCGGGCTGAATGCGGCAGCGCAGCCGCAAGTCTCGCCGCCTCGCCTCGACTTCCACACTTCCAGGCAGCGTCCACCAAGACAACTCGGAGCAGCATCATGACGGCACAGGCAAACCCGACCCAACCTCCATTCCATCTGGCCTTCCCGGTGCACGACATCGCCGCTGCCAGGCGCTTTTACGGCGAGCTGCTCGGCTGCCCCGAAGGCCGCAGCGCGCCGGAATGGGTGGACTTCAATTTCTACGGCCATCAGATCGTGGCGCATCTGGCTCCATCGGAATGCAGTCCACAAGGCAGGCCCGCGGCCACCAGCACGGTGGACGACCACCAGGTTCCGGTGCGCCATTTCGGCGCCGTGCTGCACATGGCGCAATGGCGGGAACTGGCCGACAAACTCCAGGCCGCTGGAGTGCATTTCATCATCGCGCCGCACATCCGTTTTCAGGGCGACGTGGGCGAGCAGGCCACCCTGTTCTTCCTCGATCCGTCGGGCAACGCCATCGAGTTCAAGGCCTTCGCCGACATGGCGTCGTTGTTCGCGAAGTAGCCGAGTGGTCCTCCAGCCCGGTCAGGACAGCCTGGACAGCGCCGCGCTCTCTTCAGTACGCCGTGGATAACCAGTTCATCGCTTCGGAACCGGCACCCGCATCCACCCACGTTTTGCGCTCGACAGCGCAATGCCCAGAAGCACGATGACTCCACCGGCCACCATGCTCGGCGTGATCGGCTCACCCAGGAACAGCGCTCCCCAGAGCACACCGAAGATGGGGATCACCAGGGTGACCGATGCGGCATAAGCGGCGCCGGCGCGTGCAATCAGCCTGAAGTAGAGAACATAGGCAAACCCCGTGCAGACCACGCCAAGGGCGGCGGTACTGGCCCAGCCCAGCGGCGTGACGGCATGGGTAGGCCACATCATGAGGGCCGGCGCCCACAGCACAAGAGCGGCGAACGCCTGGCTGCCGAACGCAATGACCATTGGCTGAACACCTGCCAAGTGTTTTTTGCTGTAGTTCACCGCGAAACCATAGAACAAGGTGGCGAGCAGTGCTGCCGCCATGGCCAGAGGCGCCCCCGCTTTGCCGCCATCGAGCGTGCCCCACACCAGCACGAGAACCCCCGCGAAGCCCAGCAGCAGGCCCAGGATTTGCTGGCGGCCAAGCACCACCCCGTAGCCCAAGGCCATGATCAGCGCAGCCCAGAGTGGCGTCGTCGCATTCAGGATCGAGTCGAGGCCGGCATGCAGGGCCAGCGTGGAATAGGCGAAAAGCGAGAACGGGATGGCCGAGTTGCTGACGCCGACGATGAACAGTGGCCAGGCCCTGGTCCTGCATTGCCGCCTGGCCTCGGCGGATCGCAGCACGGGCGCGAGGATGACCGCAGCAATCCCCACGCGCAGCGCGATCAGCGCAATCGGGCCGAGCTCAGGCGTCGCCACCCGCATGAACAGAAAGGACGCGCCCCAGATGGCGGCCAGCAACAAGAGTTCGATCAGATTCATGGCTCTGCGTCGGTTGCGGCCTGGTGCGCTTGCGTGGACTGGAGGGCAACCACGCTGGCTTCCAGATCGAGCAAAGCCTGTTTGCGCGGCAGGCCGCCGGCGTAGCCGGTGAGCTGGCCGCCCGCGCCGAGAACGCGGTGGCAGGGAATGAGGATGGACAGGGGATTTTTGCCCACTGCAGCGCCCACGGCGCGTGCGTATCCCGGCGCCAAACCCAGACGCTTGGCGATGGCGCCGTAGGTCGTGACCGTGCCATAGGGAATGGTGGCGAGCTGCTGCCAGACGGCCAGTTCGAACGCGCTGCCGTGCGGGGCCAGCGGCAGATCGAACGTCTGCAGCCGCCCGGCGAAATAGTCCGCGATCTGGCCCCGCGCGCGGACGGCCAGCGGTGACGACGCGCCCCACGTCGCAGCAGACCGCGAGGCGTCATCTGGCGGCACTGCCACCACAGTCCTGGCGGGAAAGTGCTTTTGGCCGACGAAGAACAAGCCGGTCAACCGCGCGTTTTCGATGCGCAGGGCGATGTCGCCGAGCGGGCTGCCGATGTCGATCCAATGCGCTTGCTTCATGTGCGTGCCTCCGCGTGTTGGCGCCACAGGTGCAGCGTGGCGTAGGCGCGCCACGGCTCCCACTGGCTGGCGTGCTGCCTGAGCGCGGCGGCGCTGCGCAAACCCAGTTGTTGTTGCAGCACGGCGTCGCCCTCGGGAAAAGCGTTGGGCCAGGCCAGGGCGCGCAGGGCGATGTATTGCGCCGTCCAGGCGCCGATTCCGGGAATACGCTGCAGCGCTTGCAAGGTCTCGGCCAGCGGCGCCAGCGGCTCGGGCGTGATGCGCCCGGCCGCCACCTCGCGCGCCACCGCGACGATGCCCTGCGCCCGCAGGCGGGTGATGCCGCAGGCCTGCAGCGCCGCGGGCGTCAGCGC
>JAQTVS010000049.1 GCA_028706735.1 Thiomonas sp. | reverse complement strand
GCTGATCCACGCACCATCGTTGCGCAGGGTGGCGACATTGCGCTGGGTGGCGGAATGCAGCCACATTTCGCGGTTCATCGCGGGGGCGAACAGCACCGGCTTGCCCGCCGCCAGCAGCAGCGTGGATAGCAGATCGTCGGCCAGCCCATGCGCGGCGCGCGCCAGGGTATGCGCCGTGGCGGGGGCGACAACGATCAAGTCAGCGGCGCGTGCCAGCTCGATATGCGCCATGGTGTTGGGCACGCGCGCGTCCCACAGATCGGTGAACACCGGCTGGCCGGAAAGCGCCTGAAACGTGGCCGCGCCAACGAAGCGGCTGCCCGCTTCTGTCAGCACCACCTGCACATGCGCGCCGGCCTTGACCAGCAGGCGGGTGAGTTCGGCCGACTTGTACGCCGCAACCCCGCCGGTGACGGCGAGAAGGATGGAGCGGCCTTGCAAGTCCATGTCGGAGCGCGCGGCCATTCAGGCGCCAAGACGCTGCTGCAGCAGGCTGCGCGCCTGCGCCAGCGCAGCGTCGATCTGCGCAGGCTGGTTGCCGCCGGCCATGGCGAAGTCCGGGCGGCCGCCGCCCTTGCCGCCAACCGCCTGTGCCGCCACGCTCACCAGATCGCCCGCCTTGATCTGGCCGATGCGGTCTGCGGTCACGCCAGCGGCGAGCTGCACCTTGTCGCCCTCGGCGCTGACCAGCACCACCACGGCGGTCTTGAGCTTGGACTTGATGCGGTCAACCGCTTCGCGCAGGCCCTTGGGATCGAGCCCATCCATGCGGGCGAGCAGCACTTTGGCGCCGCCCATGTCGATGGCCTGCGACAGCATGGCGTCACCCTGCGCAGCGGCCTGCTGCGCCTTGAGCTGGGCAATCTCCTTGTCGAGCTGGCGCTGCTGATCAAGCAGTTGCTCGACCTTGGCGACCGACTCGTCCGCCGGGGCCTTGAGGGTGCGGGCCAGTCTGTCGAGCAGCGCGTTTTGCTGCTGCACAAAGGTCAGCGCGTTCAGCCCGGTGATGGCTTCCACGCGGCGAATGCCAGCAGCCACACCGCCTTCGAACGCAATCTTGAACAGGCCGATGTCGCCGGTGCGCGCCACATGCGTGCCACCGCACAGCTCGCGCGAATTGCCGATGTCGAGCACGCGCACTGTGTCGCCATACTTCTCGCCAAACAGCATCATGGCGCCGAGGTTCTTGGCGTCATCGATTGGCATGACCCGGGCCTCGGTGGCCTGGTTGCGCAGGATCTGTTCGTTGACCATCCGCTCCACACGGCGGATCTCGTCATCGCGCATTGGCGCGTCATGGGCAAAATCGAAACGGGTCTTGTCGGCATCGACCAATGAGCCTTTTTGCTGCACATGCTCGCCCAGCACGGTGCGCAATGCGGTGTGCATCAGATGGGTGACGCTGTGGTTGCGCATGACGGCAAAGCGGCGCTCGGCGTCCACCTGCGCGGCCACCACTTCGCCCACCCTCAAAGTGCCAGACTCCAGCGTGCCGTGGTGGCCAAACACATCGGCCTGCACTTTCTGCGTGTCGTGCACGACGAAGCGCAGGCTGCAGGAGTCGCCCTCGAACAGCACGCCGCTGTCGCCCACCTGGCCGCCAGACTCGGCGTAGAACGGCGTGCGATCGAGCACGACCACGCCGCCTTGCCCGGCCTGCATGGCCTGCACCGCAGTGCCGTCCACATACAGCGCCGCGACGCGCGCTTCCTTGACCAGAAGGTGGTCATAGCCCTCGAAACGGGTCTTGTCGCCGGTATAGTCGAGCGCGGCCTGCATCTTGAATTTGCCTGCGGCGCGCGCCTGCTCGCGCTGGCGGGTCATGGCGATGTCGAACGCAGCTTCGTCCACTTCCACGCCGTGCTCGCGGCACACGTCCTGCGTCAGATCGAGCGGGAAGCCGAAGGTGTCGTGCAGCTTGAACGCCAGTTCGCCGTCCAGCGTTTTGCCGCCCTGCGCCTTGAGCGTTTCCAGCTCCGCGTCCAGAATGGACATGCCGTGCTCGATGGTCTCGAAAAACCGGGATTCCTCGGCCTGCAACACATCGGAAACGCGTTGCTGCGCCTGAGACAGCTCGGGATAGGCCGCGCCCATCTGCGCGACCAGATCGGGCGCCAGCCTGTAGAAAAACGGCTGGCGCACGCCCAGCTTGTAGCCGTGGCGAATGGCGCGGCGCACGATGCGGCGCAGCACATAGCCGCGGCCTTCGTTGCCCGGAATCACTCCATCGACGATGAGAAAGCTGCAGGCGCGGATGTGATCGGCGATGACTTTGAGCGAGTTGTGCGCCAGGTCGGGCGTGGCGGTCTCGCGTGCAGCGGCCTTCACCAGCGCCTGGAACAGATCGATCTCGTAATTGCTGTGGACATGCTGCAGCACGGCGGCAATGCGCTCCAGCCCCATGCCGGTATCCACGCAGGGCTTGGGCAGCGGCTTCTGGCGATAGGTGGCGAGCTTGAAGCGCGCACCGTCGCGGCTGACGAGGCCGATGCCGCCGTCTGCCTCCACTGCGGCTTTGCGCGCCTGCGCCTGCGCCTCGGTGTCGAAATGCTCGTCGCCCGCGTGAAAGCGCTCGAACTGCATGAACACCAGGTTCCAGATCTCGATGTAGCGGTCGCCGTCTTCCTCGGGCGAGCCGGGCGGGCCGCCCCAGACCTCGGGGCCGTGGTCGTAGAAAATCTCGCTGCACGGGCCGCAGGGGCCGGTGTCGGCCATTTGCCAGAAGTTGTCGGAGGCGTAGCGCGCGCCCTTGTTGTCGCCGATGCGGATGATGCGCTCCACCGGCACGCCGACTTCCTTGGCCCAGATGTCGTGCGCCTCGTCGTCCTCCGCGTACACGGTCACCCACAGCTTCTCGGGCGGGAGCTTGTACACCGTGGTGAGCAACTCCCAGGCGTAGCGGATGGCTTCGCGCTTGAAGTAGTCGCCGAAGCTGAAGTTGCCCAGCATCTCGAAAAAGGTGTGGTGCCGCGCGGTGTAGCCCACGTTCTCCAGATCGTTGTGCTTGCCGCCGGCGCGCACGCAGCGCTGCGCCGTGGTGGCGCGGGTGTAGGGCCGCTGGTCTTGGCCGAGGAACACGTCCTTGAACTGCACCATGCCCGAGTTGGTGAACAGCAGCGTGGGGTCGTTGCCCGGCACGAGCGAGGACGACGCCACGCGGGTGGAACCCTGCGACTCAAAATAGGCCAGAAATTTTTCGCGGATGTCGGAGACGTTCATGGGGCGGTGAAGTGGCTGCGGCGCAGCGGCGGAACTGGCTCTGGCGCGCAGTGATGCAAAAGGTTAGATTTTAGGGCTTGCCGCCTTGCCGCGCAGACACTGACCCGCGCGGCACGGCGTGCCCAACCCACCGTTCACCTCAACCGGAGCTGCCCATGAACCGGCCTGCCAATCCGCTTTCCCTGCTCAATGACCCCGCGCTGTTCAAGACCCAGGCCTATATCGACGGCCAGTGGATCGATTCCGCCCGCCGCTTTGCGGTCACCGATCCAGCCACCAATGCCGAGTTGGCGCAAGTGCCCGCGCTGGACACTATGCACGCGCAACTCGCCATCGACGCGGCTGAATCCGCCTGGCCCGCCTGGCGCGCACTGCCCGCCAAACAGCGCGCGGCCATTCTGCGCAAGTGGTTCGACCTGCTCGTGGCCAACGCCGACGACCTGGCCCGCCTGATGACCGCCGAGCAAGGCAAGCCGCTGGCCGAGGCCAAGGGCGAAGTGCTCTACGGCGCCAGCTTTGTGGAATGGTTCGCGGAAGAAGCCAAGCGGGTTTACGGCGAAACCATTCCCAGCCCGGACGCCACCAAGCGTCTGCTCGTCCTCAAGCAGCCCGTCGGCGTCTGCGCGGCCATCACGCCGTGGAATTTCCCGCTGGCCATGATCACCCGCAAGGTCGCGCCCGCGCTGGCAGCCGGCTGCCCGGTGGTCATCAAACCCGCCGAACAAACGCCGCTCACCGCGCTGGCCGCGGCCGAACTGGCCCACCGCGCCGGCATTCCGCGCGGCGTGCTCAACGTGCTCACGGCCGACGCCGAGGGGTCGATCGCCATCGGCAAGCTGCTGTGCGCCTCGCCGGTGGTGCGGCATCTGTCGTTCACCGGCTCCACCGAGGTGGGGCGCATCCTCATGGCGCAGTCGGCCCCCAGCATCAAAAAACTGTCATTGGAACTCGGCGGCAACGCGCCCTTCATCGTGTTCGACGATGCCGATCTCGGCTCGGCCGTCGAAGGCGCCATGGCGAGCAAGTACCGCAATGCCGGCCAGACCTGCGTCTGCGCCAACCGCCTGTATGTGCAGGACGGCATCTACGACCGTTTCGTCGAGCGCCTGGCGCAGGCCGTGGGCAGCTTGACGGTCGGAGATGGGTTCGAAGAGGGCGTGAATCTCGGCCCCTTGATCGACGACCAGGCGCTGGCCAAGGTGGAGAAGCACATCAGCGACGCCACCTCCAAAGGCGCGCGCATGGTGGTGGGCGGCAAGCGGGTGGAGACTGGCCCCAGCGCCGGACGGTTCTTCCAGGCCACCGTGCTCGCCGACGTGACCAGTGACATGCTCTGCGCCAGAGAAGAAACCTTTGGTCCCGTGGCGCCGGTATTCCGCTTCAAGACCGAGGAGGAAGCCATCGCCGCGGCCAATGCGACCGAGTTCGGACTGGCCTCCTATTTCTTCAGCCGTGACGTGGGCCGCATCTTCCGCGTGGCCGAGGCGCTGGAATACGGCATGGTGGGCATCAACACCGGCCTGATGTCCAACGAGGTCGCGCCCTTTGGCGGCGTGAAGCAATCCGGCCTGGGCCGCGAAGGCTCGCATCACGGCATCGATGAATATGTCGAGATGAAATATCTCTGTCTTGGCGACTTGAACAAGTGAACCGGAAATACTCTGGCAGGTCGTTTTACCTGCCAGAGTATTTCCACAGGTCAATTTGTATCAATACGCGCCAAATTTAATCATTTGTTACCATTTTCTACGGCACATCAGGGTTTCCACTCACCTAAGGCGCTTGAGCCTCTGCAATGCGTTGCAGCAAAATGCAAAGCCTCAAGAGGAAGATGCTCATGCCGAACACAGCCATTTTGCGCGCAGAGGGATTGAGCAAACAGTTTTCCGGGTTCTCCGCAGTTCAGAATGTCAACCTGCAGATCGCTGAAGGATCGATTCACGCCCTGGTCGGCCCGAATGGCGCGGGGAAAACCACCTGCTTCAATCTGCTGAGCAAATTCATCACGCCCACGTCTGGCATGGTGTATTTCGAAAATCGCCCGATTACCCAGCTCCAACCCGCGGACATTGCCCGGCTCGGCATGGTGCGCTCGTTCCAGATCAGCGCCACCTTTTCCCAAATGACCTTGCTGGAAAATGTGCGCGTCGGCTTGCAGCGACGAGCCGGACTGGCAAGTCAATTCTGGCAATCCCGCCGGGTGCTTGACAGCCTGAATGACGAAGCCATGCAGTTTCTCGACCTGGTCGGGCTGTCCAGCCAGGCTCGCCGATCAGCGGCCAGTCTGCCATACGGCCACAAGCGCGCACTTGAACTCGCCACCACTCTGGCAATGAACCCGAAGTTGCTGCTTCTCGATGAACCCACCCAGGGCCTCGGGCATGAGGATGTGGAACAGGTGACGGAACTCATCCGCCGTGTCGCACAGGGCCGCACCGTGCTCATGGTGGAACACAATATGTCTGTCATTTCAAAGATTTGCGACCGCGTCACCGTGATGCAGCGCGGCCAGGTCCTGGCCGAGGGCAGCTACGCCGAGGTGTCGCGCAATCCCGAGGTCATCGCCGCCTATATGGGCGAGGCCGATGCGGAGTTGGCGGCATGAGCGCGGCCACCACGCACGCGGTCGCGGAATCCTCGCATCCTGTCGCTGCGCGCCAAATCCCGGCGCTCGCCATCGAAAATTTGCACGCCTGGTACGGCGAATCGCATGTGCTGCACGGGGTGAACCTCACCGTTGCGCCGGGAGAGACCGTCTGTCTTCTGGGGCGCAATGGCGCCGGCCGCACCACCACGCTGCGCGCGATCATGGGTCTCACCGGCACGCGCACTGGGAGTATTCGCGTGGCGGGCGCCGAGGTGATCGGCTTGCCTCGGCACCGTGTCGCACCCCTGGGCGTGGGGTATTGCCCAGAAGAGCGTGGGATATTTGCCAGCCTTTCCGCACGCGAAAATCTGTTTCTACCACCTGATTTGAAAACCGGGTTTTCCGGTTTGAGCGCCGAAGAAATCCATACCCTGTTTCCCAATCTGAAAGAACGCGCCAACAGTCCTGGCATGCGCTTATCCGGCGGCGAACAACAAATGCTGGCCGTAGCACGTATTTTGCGCACCGGTGCGCGGCTACTCCTTCTCGACGAAATCTCTGAGGGGCTGGCCCCGGTAATCGTGCAGGCGCTCGGGCGTGCCATCACCGCGCTGAAACACAAGGGATTTTCGGTTTTGCTCGTCGAGCAGAATTTCAGGTTTTCCGCCAATCTGGCAGACCGCTTTTACGTGATGGAGCGCGGCCAGATCGTTCTGGAAATCAACCGTGCGGATTTGCAGAAAAGCAGAACCGAACTGCAAAACCTGCTCGGCGTTTGAGTGCTATCGAAGCACATACCCAACTGGAGACTCGCATGAAATACAACACCCTCGTGTCCGCCTTGGCCTTGGCCCTGGGCTCCCTCGTCTCGGCCAGCGCCGCCGAGCCGCCAGTCAAGATCGGCTTCATCACCGACCTGTCGGGTGTGTACTCTGCCGTGGACGGCCCCGGCGGGGTGGCGGCCATCAAGATGGCGATCGCCGACTTTGGCGGCTCCGTGCTCGGCCGCAAGGTGGAACTGGTCAGCTTCGACCACCAGAACAAGGCTGATCTTGCCGCTGGCAAGGCCAAGGAATACCTCTCGCAGGACGGGGTGGACATGCTGATGGGCGGCACCAACAGCGCCACGGCACTGGCCATGGAACCCATCGCGGCGCAATACAAAAAACCGTTCTTCGTCGTCGGCGCGGGTGCGTCGAGCATCGTGGGCAAGCAGTGCACCCCTTACACCGTGATGTATGCCTACAACACCACCGCACTGGCGCGCGGTACGGCCAGCGCGGTGATCAAGAATGGCGGCAAGAGCTGGTACTTCCTCACCGCCGACTATGCCTTCGGCAAGTCGTTGGAGGACGAAGCCGCCAAGGTAGTGAAGGCGGACGGCGGCACGGTGGTCGGGCAGGTTCTGGCGCCTTTAGGCGCCTCGGATTTTTCGTCTTATCTGCTGCAGGCGCAGGCGTCCAAGGCCCAGGTGCTCGGTCTGGCCAACGCGGGCGGCGACGCAGACAACGCGATCAAGCAAGCCAATCAGTTCGGCGTGACCAAGACCATGAAGCTTGCCGGCCTGCTGTTGTTCATCACCGACATCCACAGCGTCGGCCTGCCGGCCGCGCAAGGCCTGTATCTGACCACGCCGTGGTACTGGAACCAGAACGCCCAGTCGCGCGCCTGGGCCGAGCGCTACTTCAAGGAAATGCACGCCATGCCAACCTTCCTGCAGGCCGGCGACTACTCTGCCGCGCTCACCTACCTGAAAGCGGTGAAGGCCGCGGGAACGACAGACGGCCCCAAGGTCATGGCCGAAATGCGGAAGATGAAGGTCAACGACATGTTCATGCATGACGGCTTCATGCGCCCAAGCGGGCTGATGATTCACGACATGTATCTCGAACAGGTGAAGAGCCCGGCGGAATCAAAGGAGCCTTGGGACTACTACAAGCTGGTGCAGACCATTCCCGGCAACGACGCCTTCGGCCCGGCTTCCGCCTACGGCTGCCCGCTGGACAAGTAAGCTATGCCCGTCACCGGCGCGCGCGATGCTTGCCGGTGACGCCCGATCCATGGACTGACCGTCGAGGCGCCGCTTGACTGAACTGTTTGGTTTCCCCCTGCCCCTGCTGCTCGGCCAGCTCATGCTCGGCCTGGTGAACGGCGCGTTCTACGCCATGCTGTCGCTCGGGCTGGCGGTGATTTTCGGCTTGATGGACGTGGTCAACTTCGCCCACGGCGCGTTTTTCATGATGGGCGCCATGTTCGCCTGGATGGGCGGGCATTATTTCCATCTCAACTTCTGGTGGATGCTGTTCATCGCCCCGCTGCTCGTCGGCCTGTTCGGCGTGATGGTGGAACGGGTCGCGCTGCGTCGCCTGCGCGGCATCGACCCCATTTACGGTCTGCTGCTCACCTTCGGGCTCACGCTGTTGATCGAAGGCGTGTTCCGTTCCTTTTTCGGTGTGGCCGGCGCTCCATACAACCCGCCTGATTCGCTCAGCGCCACACTCAATCTGGGCTTCATGTATCTGCCTGCGTATTACCTCTTCGCCGTGGCCGCCAGCCTGCTGGCGTGCTTCGGCACCTGGGTGCTGATTGAGCGCACCAAGCTCGGCGCTTACCTGCGCGCGGGCACCGAGAACCCGGCGCTCATCCAGGCATTCGGCATCAACTTTCCGCGCATGGTCATGTTGACCTTCGGCTTTGGCTCGGCGCTGGCCGGACTTGCCGGCGTACTGGCGGCGCCAGTCATCCAGGTGTCGCCGCTCATGGGCTCCAATCTCATCATCGTGGTTTTCGCCATCGTGGTCATCGGCGGCATGGGCTCGGTCATGGGCGCCATCATCTCCGGGCTGGCGCTGGGCCTGATCGAAGGCCTGTCCAAGGTGTTTTATTCCCCCATCTCCACCACCGTGGTCTTCATCCTCATGGCGCTGGTTCTCACCGTGCGCCCCGTCGGCCTGTTCGGCAAGGAGAAATGAACATGCTCTGGCGCACCCGATTGCCCGCCGCCGTTCTGTGGGCCTTGCTGGCCCTGGCGCTTATTGCCCCGTGGATCGGGCTCTACCCAGTGCTGGGCATGCGCATGATGTGCTTTGCGCTGTTCGCCTGCGCCTTCAACCTGCTGGCCGGTTATGCGGGGCTGATTTCCTTCGGCCACGCCGCGCTGTTCGGCGGCGCGGGGTATCTCGCCGGGCTGGCACTCACCGCATGGGGATTGCCCACGCCGGTCGGCGTGCTCATTGGTGTGGGCACTGCGCTCGGCATCGGCCTGGTCATGGGGCTGCTGGCGGTGCGGCGGCAGGGCATCTATTTTTCGATGATCACGCTGGCACTGGCGCAGATCGTGTATTTCTACTGCCTGCAAGCCAACTTCACCGGCGGCGAGGATGGCCTGCAGGGCATTCCGCGCGGGAACCTGTTCGGCCTGCCGCTGCAGTCCGACCGGGTGATGTACTACGTCGTGCTGGTCGTGTTTGCGGCAAGCTGGTGGTTCATGCGACGGGTGGTGAATTCGCCGTTTGGGCAAGTGCTGCAAGCCGTGCGAGAAAACGAGCCGCGCGCGATTTCACTGGGCTACCGCGCCAACCGTTATAAGCTCGGCGTGTTCCTGATCTCGGCCGGATTCGCTGGCCTGGCCGGCGCGATGAAAGCGGTGGTCATGGGCTTCGAGACCCTCACCGACGTGCACTGGAGCACTTCGGGGCTTGTCATCCTCATGACGCTGGTAGGGGGTCTAGGCACCGATCTCGGCCCCATCCTCGGCGCGGTCATCATCACTGTGCTGGAAGAAAAAATGGGAGCCATCTCAAGCTTTCTGGTGCACGTCACCGGGATCGACTGGCTCCACCAACTCAACGATTCGGTGAGCATGGTGATCGGCGCCATCTTCGTGCTCTGCGTGCTGCTGTTCCGCCGCGGCATCGTGGGAGAACTGCGGGCGCGCTTGCTCATGCGCAAATAGGACGGGCGCGCCTCCGCGCGCAAGGAATGCGCGCGCCACAGATCAATCCAGCCCGGCCAGCACCCGCACATGCTCGGCCACGCTGCGGCCGAGGGCGCTGAGGTTGTAGCCGCCTTCCAGGCAGGAGACGATGCGGCCCTCGCACTGCGCCTCGGCAAAGTCCGCCAGTTGGCGGGTGATCCAGGCGTAGTCGGCCTCCACGAGGCCCATCTGGCCCATGTCGTCTTCGCGGTGGGCGTCGAAGCCGGCGCTGATGAACAGCATCTGCGGGGCGAACGCCTGCAGCCGCGGCAGCCATTGTTCGGTGACGATGCGGCGCACCGCGTCGCCCTTGGTGTAGGCGGGCACGGGCACGTTGAGCATATTGGGCTCGGGCTCTGTGCCGGTGTAGGGGTAAAACGGGTGCTGGAAAAAGCTCACCATCAGCGCGCGGGCGTCGCCGTGAAAAATATCCTGGGTGCCATTGCCGTGGTGCACGTCGAAATCGACGATGGCCACGCGCTCCAGTCCGCGCACATCGAGCGCGTGGCGTGCGGCGATGGCGACATTGCCCAGGAAGCAGAACCCCATGGCCTGATCGCGGGTGGCATGGTGGCCGGGCGGGCGGATGGAGCAGAAGGCGTTGTGCAGATGGCCGTCGATCACGGCATCGGTCGCGCTGAGGGCCGCGCCTGCGGCGCGCAGCGCAGCTTGCCAGGTGTGCGGGTTCATCATGGTGTCGGCGTCGATCCATTCATGGCCCTGCTCGAAGTCGCCGCGCTGCCTCAGGTCGCTGACGTAAAGCGCGGAATGGGCGCGCTCCAGCGCGTCGATTGGGGCGGGCGGGGCGTCGTCATGGCGCTCCAGCCAGGGGGCGATCTGCGCGGCAATCAGCCGGTCTTCGATGGCGGCGAGGCGCTGCGGGCATTCGGGGTGGTCTGCGCCCATCTCGTGCAGGCTGCAATCGGCGTGGGTGTAGAACCCGGTGGTCATATGGTCTGTCTCCTGCGGCATGCCCCCAGATTCGAGGACATCAACTCTCCCCTCGTAGCATAGTGCGCTGATGTCACCCGACCCCGCCACTCGTGAAAAACCCAATCCTGCCCAGTCTGATCGACCAACTCGAAACCATCATCAAGGGCAAGCGCCCGCAGGTGGAGCTTGCCGTGTGCTGCCTGCTGGCCAGCGGCCATCTGCTGATCGAAGATCTGCCCGGCGTGGGCAAGACCACGCTGGCGCACGCACTGGCCGCCACGCTGGGGCTGCAGTACGCGCGCGCCCAGTTCACCGCCGACCTGATGCCGGGCGATCTGCTGGGCATCTCGGTGTTCGACCGCAACCGCAGCGAGTTCGTGTTCCATCCCGGCCCGGTGTTCTCGCAGGTGCTGCTGGCCGACGAGATCAACCGCGCCGGGCCGAAGGTGCAAAGCGCCCTGCTTGAAGCGATGGAAGAGCGCCAGGTGAGCGCCGACGGCGTCACCCGCAAGCTGCCCGAGCCGTTTTTTGTCATCGCCACGCAAAACCCGTTCGACCAGCTCGGCACCTACGCCCTGCCGGAGTCTCAGCTCGACCGCTTTTTGCTGTGCATCTCGCTGGGCTATCCCAGCCGCGCGGCCGAGCGCGCCCTGCTCGAAGGCCGCGACCGGCGCGAGCTGATCGCCGAACTGCGTCCTGTCCTCAGTCCCGCCGGCCTGATGGATCTCCAGCGGCAGGCGCAGGCCGTGCATTCAGCACCGGCCCTGCTCGACTATGTGCAGGAGTTGCTCACGCAAACGCGCAACGGCCGCTGGTTCATCGAGGGCTTGAGCCCGCGCGCCGGCCTGGGGCTGCTGCGCGCCGCCCGCGCCTGGGCGCTGCTGCAGGGCCGCGACTATCTCATTCCAGACGACGTGCAGCAGGTCTTCCCCGCCGTCGCCGGGCACCGCCTGCGCACCCTGGACAGCCCGATGGTCAACCGCGTGGCCTCGCTTCAGGCAGTGCAGACCATGCTGCAGCAAGTGCCGGTGTAAGCCCCCGCCCACCTGCGCAGTCCTCCGCCATGTCCACCCCTGCCGACACCACCCTGCCCCGCCCAGCAGCCGCTGCGCCTGCCAGCACCGGCGGCGCATGGGCGCGGCGCTTCGACGCCTGGGCCGCGGCGCGCCACCCAGCGGGCGGCAGCACCCGGCTCACGCACCGCAATGTCTACATCCTGCCCACGCGGACGGGCTTGTTTTTTGCCTTGCTGCTGCTGGTGCTGCTGGTGCTGAGCATCAACTACCAGCTCAACCTCGGCTATCTGCTCACTTTTCTGCTGGCGGGCAGCGCGATGATGGCCATGCACGTCACCCACAACAATCTGCGCGGCCTCAGCCTCACCGCCAAGCCGCCGGAAGGCTTGGTGCACCGGAACCAGAGCGCGCGGCTGGGCCTGCTGCTGCAAGCCGGCGCGCGCGACCGCTGGGGGCTGGCGCTGCGGCCCGATGGCGCCGTGGCGCTTCCTGCGGCGCCGGGCGTCAAACAAAAAAAGCGCGGCAAGCCAGCCAGCCAGCGCGCGCCCTGGCTCTACACCGACTGCGCCCGCGACGGCGACACCCTGCTCACCCTGAGCTGGACTCCCATCCAGCGCGGCCTGCTGTCCTGGCCTCTGCTCACGGTGGAGAGCAACTACCCGCTGGGCGTCTGGACCGCCTGGAGCCGCTGGAGACCGCAGGGCGACCTGCTCGTGCTGCCCGCAGTGGAACAACCCTCCCCGCCGCTG
>JAQTVS010000366.1 GCA_028706735.1 Thiomonas sp. | reverse complement strand
CGCGCACCCCATTGGCGTGCGCCCTGTCCGCCAGCCTGTTGAGCCTGGCGCTTCTCGCCATGCCGGGCGCAGCGCAAGCCACCGCGCCCGGCGTCATCACCATCTCTCTCGACCAGCAGACCGCGCTGGGCGTGCGCCTTGCCACGGTGCAGGCCGCTGCCGCCGCGCAGATCGACCTGCCCGCCCGCGTGACGGTGCCGCTGTCGCAGCAGGCGGTCGTCTCCGCGCCCGCTGCCGGGCTGATCACCCGCCTGCTGGTCAACCCTGGCGACACGGTGAAAAGCGGCCAGGCGCTGGCCGAACTCAGCAGCCCGCAAATCGCCCAGTTGCAACGCGAGCGCAGCGATGCGCAAAGCCGCTATGACCTGGCACAGCGCCAGTTGCAGCGCGACTCCACGCTGGTGAACGAGGGCATCGTGCCCAGCGCGCGGCTCGATGCCGCGCGTGCGCAGAGCCGCGAGGCGCAGGCCATGCTGGCCGAGCGCAATCTGGCGCTCAAGCTGGCCGCAGGCGGCGCGGCGCTCAACGGCGTGGCCGTGCTGCGCGCACCGATCAGCGGCGTCATCACCGAGACCACGGCGCTGCCGGGGCAGCGTGTCGATATGGCCGCGCCGCTGTTCCGCATTGCGCAGCAAGGCCAGTTGTGGCTGGAAATCGATGCCAGTCCGCAGCAGGCCTCCACACTGCAGATTGGCGCCGAAGTCACTGTGCCCACGCTGCAGGCGCGGGGCGTGGTGCAGGCCAAGGCCACCGCGCTGAACGCGGGGCAGAGCGTGCTGGTCCGCGTGCGCGTCACGCAGCCAGGCAACCTGCAGGCGGGCGGGGTGGTGCAGGCGCGGCTGAGCCTGCAGACGCAAGCCGGGGTGTGGCGTGTGCCGCCCGCTGCGGTGACGCAGATCAACGGCCGTGATGCGGTGTTGGTCACCGATCCGGCGGGCTTTCGCATCGTGCCCGTCACAGTGGCCGGCCGCCTGAATGACGCCGTAATGGTCAGCGGCCCGCTGAAGGCTGGCGACAAGGTGGCAGCCACCGGCGTGGTGGCGATCAAGGCAGCCGCTGGCGAGGTGGCGCCATGAATTTGATGTTTCTCACGCATGGCGCGTTGCGCCAACGCCTGCTGGCCATCGGCGCAATGCTGGCGCTGGTGGCGGGCGGCATTTTTGCCTGGCGCGCATTGCCCATCGACGCCTTTCCCGACGTGTCATCGCCGCAGGTGAAGATCATTATGAAAGTGCCGGGCATGACCCCGGAAGAGGTGGAGACGCGGGTCGTCCTGCCCATCGAGCAAGAGGTGCTGGGCATCGCCAACAAGCGCATCGTGCGTTCAACATCGAAGTACGGCATCGCCGACATCACGGTGGACTTCAACGAAGGCACCGATGTGTATTGGGCGCGTCAACAGGTGGGCGAGGCGCTGGCCAATGTGCGCGGCGATCTGCCGGCTTCGGCCATGGGCGGGCTCGCCCCCATCACCACGCCCTTGTCCGACCTGTTCATGTTCACCATTGCAGGCGATGCCACACTGGAGGAAAAGCGCACCGCGCTGCAATGGCTCATCCGCCCGGTGCTGCGCACCGTGCCCGGCGTGGCCGATGTGAACATGCTCGGCGGCGATGTGCGCGCCTTCACGGTGCAGCCCGATCCGGCCCGGCTGTCCGCCTGGGGCCTGTCGCTCAATCAGTTGCGCACCGCGCTGCAGGTCAACAACAGCAATGACGGCGCGGGCCGCCTGGACGAAGGCGAAGAAACCCGCATCGTGCGGGTGCAGGGCGCATTCGCCAACGCCGACGACATTCGCAACACCGTCGTCGCCAAAGTGCGCGGCACGCCGGTGCGCATCAGCGATGTGGCGCAAGTCAGCGTGGACAGCAGCACGCGCTACGGCATCGTCACTGCAGACGGCAAGGGCGAGGCGGTCGAAGGCATTGTGCTCGGGCTGCGCGGCGCCAATGCGCAGCAGGTGATCCACGGGGTGAAAGCACGTCTGGCCGAACTGGCGCCGCGCCTGCCGCAAGGCATGACCGTCAAGGTGTTCTACGACCGCAGCCAGTTGGTCGAACGCGCCGTGGGCACGGTGCTTGAAGCGCTGGGCGAGGCCGTGGTGCTGGTGGTGGTGATGCTGCTGCTGTTCCTCGGCAACTGGCGCGCGGCGCTGGTCGTGGCCATCACCCTGCCGCTGTCGGCGCTGGCGACTTTCATCCTGATGCGCTGGTTTGGCCTGAGCGCCAACCTCATGAGCCTGGGCGGACTGGCATTGCGCTGGGCATGCTGGTGGACGCCGCCGTGGTGGTGGTGGAAAACCTGGTGAACCATATGAGCCACGACCCGGAGCACGCGCCGGATCGCAGCCCTGGCGGCGCCACCACTGACAGGCTGGGGCGCATCCTGCGCGGCGTGTCGGAAGTGTCTGGGCCGGTGATCTCCGGCGTGGCCATCATCGCCATCGTGTTCCTGCCGCTGCTCACGCTCGAAGGGCTGGAGGGCAAGCTGTTCCGCCCCGTGGCGCTGACCATCGTGTTCGCGCTGGGCGCGTCGCTGCTCATCGCCCTCACCATCGTGCCGGTCATGGCCTCGCTGCTGCTAAAAACCGCATCGCACTCCGACCCCTGGGTGGTGCGCAAACTCTCTGCCGGTTATCGGCGCGTGCTGAACTGGAGCTTCAATCACACCCGCATCGTCGTGACCGTGGCGCTGCTGTCGCTCGTGGCCGCTGGCTGGGCCTACACCCGCGTGGGCAAAACCTTCATGCCCACGCTCGATGAGGGCGATGTGATCGTGCAATTGCAGAAGCTGCCGTCGGTCAGCCTGGGCGCCACGGCCGCGCTCGATTTGCGCGTGCAGCAGGCGCTGCTCAAAGATGTGCCCGAGATCAAGTCCATCGTCGCCCGCAGCGGCTCGGACGATCTCGGCCTCGACCCCATGGGGCTGAACGAAACCGACACCTTCCTGGTGCTCAAGCCCATGTCGGAATGGCGCGGCAGCAAGGACGACGTGATCGAGGCCATGCGCAAGGTGCTGGAGCGCTTTCCCGGCGTGACCTTTGGTTTCACCCAGCCGATCGCGATGCGCGTCTCCGAAATGCTGACCGGCAGCCGCGGCG
>JAQTVS010000365.1 GCA_028706735.1 Thiomonas sp. | reverse complement strand
GAATCATTATTGCAAGCCAGTCGGTCACAGTCGTCGTGAATTAAAGGAAATACGCATCTTTGTTTTCGCTCACTCTATTTGATCAGAGGCTTTATTGACTAGTATTTTTCTGGTTGGTCTGATGGGCGCTGGCAAGACGACGGTTGGCCGAACTTTGGCGCAACGCGTGGGGTTTCAGTTCATTGACAGCGACCATGAGATTGAACGGGAGCAGGGGTGCACGGTTGCTGCCCTGTTTTCGCGTGTGGGCGAGGCGGGTTTCCGCGAGCTGGAAGCGCGGATGATTGATGCTCTGACGCAACGCGACAGGATGGTCTTGGCCACGGGCGGCGGTGCAGTATTGCGGGCAGAAAACCGCAAAGCGCTGCACGAACGCGGCACGGTGGTCTATCTGCGCGCCAGTCCGGATGATCTGGCGCATCGCTTGCGCCACGACCGCAGCCGGCCGCTGTTGCAGCAGGGTGATGCCCGGGCCAAGCTGCACGAGCTGTTTCGCGTGCGCGATCCGCTGTACCGCGAAACAGCGCACTTCATCATCGACACCGGGCGGCCCTCTGCCGTTCTCCTGGCGAATATGGTGCAGATGCAGCTTGAACTCGCCGGGGTGTTGCCCCACGTCGGCGGCGCGGACTGACACGCCGTTTCTACAATCCTGTCATCACCTTGACAGGAATCCTCCATGACCTCCGTCCGCATTGCGCTGGATGACCGCGCGTATGACATCCGTATCGCCTCGGGTTTGCTCGATGCCGCAGCGGCTTTCGCGTGCGTTGCTGCGCCCAAGGCGACAGCGCTGATTGTGAGCAACACGACCGTTGCGCCGCTGTATGCGGCCAGGCTGGAGCGCAGCCTCACGCCGCATTTCGCCCGCGTGCTGCACTGCGTGCTGCCGGACGGCGAGGAATACAAGACCTGGGAGACGCTCAACCAGATCTTCACCGATCTGCTGCGCCACCAGTGCGACCGCAAGACGACGCTGTTCGCGCTGGGAGGCGGGGTGATTGGTGACATGACGGGCTTTGCCGCCGCCAGTTATATGCGCGGCGTGCCTTTTGTGCAGGTGCCCACCACGCTGCTGGCCCAGGTGGATTCTTCGGTGGGCGGGAAGACGGCGATCAACCATCCGCTGGGCAAGAACATGATCGGGGCGTTTTATCAGCCTCGGCTGGTGGTCGCTGATCTGTCCACGCTTCACACGCTGCCGCAGCGCGAGTTGTCTGCGGGCATGGCCGAGGTGATCAAGCACGCCGCGATTGCCGATGTCGATTTTCTCGGCTGGCTGGAGGCCAATATGGACGCGCTGATGGCGCGGGACGATGCCGCAACGGCAGATGCAGTTGCACGCTGCTGCCGCATCAAGGCGCAGGTTGTGGCGCAGGATGAAACCGAGGCCGGGCTGCGCGCCATTCTCAATTTTGGCCACACCTTCGGCCACGCCATCGAGGCGGGCATGGGCTATGGCAACTGGCTGCATGGTGAGGCGGTGGGCGCGGGCATGGTGCTGGCGGCGGATTTGTCCGTGCGCCTCGGCATGCTGGAGCGCCAGGACGCAGAGCGTCTGGCCCGCCTGATCGCCCGCGCCGGCCTGCCGGTGCAGGCGCCCGATCTGGGCGCAGCGCGCTGGGCCGAGTGGATGCAGGTGGACAAGAAAACTGAAGGCGGCGAGGTGCGATTCGTGCTGCTGCACGGCCTGGGGCGGCCGGTGCTGCGCGCCGCGCCCATGGCGGAAGCACAGGCCAGCATTGCCGCGCATGTGCGGGCGGGAATGGCCCCGGCCGAGCACGCCGCATGACTGTTCCGGCGCGCAGCGCGCAGACTTCCGGGCTGGCGCCTTATGCCTGCAGCGACGCCACCTCCGGCGGACGCGAGCATGTCGAGCCCATGCCGACCGACCGCACCGGCTACCAGCGCGACCGCGACCGCATCATCCACAGTACGGCATTTCGCCGCCTTGAATACAAGACGCAGGTCTTCCTCAACCACGAGGGCGACCTGTTCCGCACCCGGTTGACCCACAGCCTGGAGGTGGCGCAGATCGCCCGCTCCATCGCCCGGGCGCTGCAGCTCAATGAAGATCTGACCGAAGCGCTTGCTCTGGCGCACGATCTGGGGCACACGCCCTTTGGCCATGCCGGTCAGGACGCTCTGGGCGCCTGCATGCGCAAATACGCACCGCAGGGCGGGGGCTTCGAGCACAACCTGCAATCTCTGCGCGTGGTCACCACGCTGGAAGAACGCTACGCCGCTTTCAATGGCTTGAACCTGTGCTTTGAGACACGCGAGGGCGTGCTCAAACATTGCTCGCGCCGCAACGCCGAGCGGCTGGGCAACATCGGCCAGCGTTTCCTGACCGGCGGCCAACCCAGCCTGGAGGCGCAGATCACCAATTTGGCCGACGCCATTGCCTACAACAACCACGACATCGACGATGGCCTGCGCGCCGGGCTGATCGATCTGGGGGAGTTGCAGACAGTGCCGTTTTTCGCCGGGCACCTCGACGCTGTGCAGCGGGCCTATCCCGCGGTGCAGGGACGGCGGCGGGTGGCCGAAACCATCCGCCGCATGATCTCCGCGCTCATTGCCGATCTGGTGGCCGAAACCGCGCGGCGCATCCGTCAGGCGGGTGTCGATTCGCCCGACGCCGTGCGCGCCGCGCCGCCGCTGGCGGCCTTCAGCGCCCCGGTGCTGGAGCAGTTGCAGCAACTCCAGCAGCTTCTGCTGCACCGCCTCTACCGACACCCCGACGTGCTGCGCAACACCACCAAAGCGCAGCGCCTGCTGACCGAATTGTTCGAGGCCTATCACGCCGACACGCGGCTGCTGCCGCGCGCCTATCAACGCGAAGACATCGCCCGCCAGCCCCGCGCCATCGCCGACTATCTGGCTGGCATGACCGACCGCTACGCCATCCGCGAGCACCAGCGCTTGTTTTCCATGCGCGACTGGCCGGTGTATTGAACCCAGATTGCCCATCAGACGGGGCTATGCGCCTGCACGGCTGTTGGCGGGCGGTTTGGGGCAAATCCACCCCACCCCAACCTTACCCACCAGTGGAGACGGAGTGATCTCACCTCCCCACGCGTGGGGCAGGCCGGGAGGGCGCGCGC
>JAQTVS010000048.1 GCA_028706735.1 Thiomonas sp. | reverse complement strand
TGCCCGGCCCTGGGGGCGCTCAGTCGTCGCCGTCCTGCATGGCCTGGCGCTGGCGCTCCTGAAAATCGCTCAGGGTGTCGATGCCCCGCAGTTGCAGAATGGTGTTGCGCACGGCTGCCTCCACCAGCACGCCGAGGTTGCGCCCGGCTTCTACTGGAATCATGACCTTGCGGATCGGCACGCCGAGCACGTCTTCGTCCAGATTGCCCGCAGGCAGTCGGTCGAAGGTGCGGTCGAGTACGTCGCGGCGGATGAGATGGGCGATGAGCTTGAGCCGCATCTTGCGGCGCACCGCGGTTTCCCCAAAGATGGTCTTGATGTCGAGCAGGCCGATGCCGCGCACTTCCAGCAAGTTTTGCAGCAGCGGCGGGCAGCGGCCTTCGATGGTGTTCTGCGCCACGCGCAGCAGGTCCACGCAGTCGTCGGCCACCAGGCCGTGGCCGCGGGTGATGAGATCCAGTCCGAGTTCGCTCTTGCCCAGGCCGGACTCGCCGGTGATGAGCACGCCCAGTCCGAGAATGTCCATGAACACGCCGTGCTGGGTGATGCGGTTGGCGAAGTGCTTGGACAGATAGGTGCGCAGCACGTCGATGGTGAACGCCGCTGTTTCCGCAGTCTGGAACAACGGCACCTGCGCCGCATTGCACTCGTCGATCAGACAGGGCGGCGGCGCCTTGCCGTCGGCCAGCACCAATGCCGGCGGCTCCAGGCCGATGATGCGG
The DNA here is from genome assembly GCA_028706735.1 of Thiomonas sp. Taxonomy (GTDB): domain Bacteria; phylum Pseudomonadota; class Gammaproteobacteria; order Burkholderiales; family Burkholderiaceae_C; genus Thiomonas. Next base: position 11,784 of record JAQTVS010000048.1, on the reverse strand, counting down.
CGGATGCGGCGCAGCCGGTCTTCCTGCGAGGAGTTGCTGAGATAGTCGACTTCGCGACAGCCCAGGATCTGCACCCGGAAGGGATGGATGTAATTCAGGTAGCCGACCAGATCGGCCCCGGACGTGGCGCCCTCGACGGCAGCCATGTCGAAGCGGCGTTCGGGGTTGCTCTGCCCGGCGATCCATTGCCACATGAGTTGCGGGGCATTGGCGTCGAACAGGCTCTCGGCGGCAAGGGTGGAGGCTTTCAATGCAGGCGGGGCGGTTGCATTCGGATGGACTCAGGCGCGGCGCTGCAAATCAGCCGTGCCTCAGTAGGATGCCGTCACGCCATTTAGGCGGCGGTTTGCAGCGGGGCCCACACGCTGATGCGGTGGTGCAACGCAGCAGCGTCGGGCTCGCTCAGGAGTTGTTCGCGCAGGTCGGCGTCGGACAACATCTCGGCGATGGTGGACAGCAGTTCGAGGTGCTTGGCCGTGGCGCTCTCGGGGACGAGCAAGACCACCAGCAGCGACACCGGCTGATTGTCCGGCGCTTCGAACGCGATGGGCTGATGCAGGCGGATGACCGCGGCGCTGGGCTGCTTCAGCCCCTTGATGCGCCCGTGCGGTATGGCCACGCCCTGCCCCAGTCCGGTGGAGCCCAGGCGTTCGCGCGCGAACAGATTGTCGGTAATCAGCGCGCGGTTGAGGCCGAGGTTATTTTCAAACAGCAGTCCGGCGTATTCGAACGCGCGTTTTTTGCTGCTGACGTCGACATCGAGTTGCACATGCGCCGGCGGCAAAATCTGGGCAAGACGGTTCATGGGATCACGCTTGGGCCAAAGAGGACAGCGAGTGTAAACGTGTTTTGCTGCAGTTCGGAGTTGCCGCAATCCGGGCGTTGCAGGCCCGTCCGGCTTGCGGCAACCTTGAAGGGTGACGTGGAACGCGCCAGCGTTCAGCTTGCGAGATGTTTACCCGCGGTCGCCTGATGGTCGCGAACGCGGTTCTTGTGTTCCACCACCTGGCGGTCGAGCTTGTCCACCAACGTGTCGATTGCTGCGTAGAGGTCTTCGTGCTGGCTTTCCGCAAAAATCGACTTGCCCTTGACCATCAGATTGCATTCCGCGTGCTGTCGTTTTTCCTTTTCCTTGAGTTTTTCCACGCTGAGTAGCACGTTGACATTCACCACTTGATCGAAATGCCGCACCACCCGATCGAGTTTGGTTTCGACGTAGCTGCGCAGGGAGGGGGTGACATCCAAATGGTGGCCGCTGATGGTCAGATTCATAGTGAGGCTCCTGATTTCGGAAAAAAGGGAACAGCAAGGCGGGCGCCTAGCTGGCAAGTTGTGGCGTGGCGGGACCTCCTCTGTTGCCGCTGTCCGGTGGTTGCCGGGGCGTGTGTTGCGATGGAACTGTCAGATTCAGTGTGCTACCGCCCCCCGCCAAAATCAAGCCCTGTCCTGACCGGATTGCCGGGTTTTTGATGACATCCGCCAAAACGCGCAATGGATCACAAGATGGTGCGATAGGCGCGCGGCGTCGGACGAAAAAAATCGCCCCGGCCTGGCGGCGGGAGCGAATGAAGGAGCCAAACGAATGCGCCGGGCGACGGCGCCAAGCAAGGGCACATACCGGCTGCGCTGCGCGCGCAGCAGCATGGCAATCAGGCGGCGGGCTTGGCTGCGACAGGCTTGAAGCCGTAACCCTCGAAAATTTTCAGCGCGGTGGGCGAGCGCAGAAACTCCGCCCACATCAAGCCGGCTTGCGGATGGGCTGCGCCCTTGACCACGGCGGCGGCATAAACCGCGGTGGTGTTTTGGTCGGCGGGAATATCCACATTGCTGATCGGGTGGCCCGCCTTTTCCTGGAAGATGGCTTCGGACTTCCAGGTGACTCCGGCCTGCGCCAGCCCTTGCATCATGAATAGCGGCGTCTGGCGGTGATGAATGTGGGTGAGGATGGTCTCGCCATTCTTCACCTTGATGTTGTAGACCGACTGCTCCAGCGCCTCGCCGCCCGCCTTGCGCAGCGACGCTTCGATCTGCCTGGCCACGCCTTCCCAGGCCGGATTGGGCATGGACAAGGTGACGCCGGGCTTGCCCAGATCGGCCATGCCGGTGATGTGCGCCGGGTTGCCCTTGGGCACCATGATGGTGAGGTCGTTGCTCACATAGGGAATGGCCTTGCCGGTGAGCACGCCGTCCTGGATGCCGGCCTCGATTTTTTTCATCCCGGCGGCGAACACATCCGGTTTGACCGTCCAGGTCATATTGCCCACGGTGATGACCCCGCCTTCGTGCATCTGCTTGAGCAGAATGCCCGGAGGCAGGGTTTCGTAGAACACGCGGCCCTTGTAGTCCGGGTGCTCTTTCTCGAAGGCCTGCACCAGCGGCGCCATCGCGAAGTAGTAATTTCCAGCAACAAAAATCACCAGCTTGGGCTGATCGAGGTTGCCGTGAAAGTCGGGCAGATCATTCACTTCCGGAACGGTGAATTCCAGCCCCTTGTTGAGCGCGGGATTGTTCGCGCCGTGCTGCCACGGCGGGAAAATGGTCTCCTTGTAGCGCGGGGGCTGCACTTTGCCATTCCAGCCGGAGTCGGCCTGTTGGGCATGGGCGAGGATGGGCAGCGCCAGCAGAAGGGCGGCCAGAAGGGGGGTGAGTGCGGCGCGGGGAGTGCGGGGCATGAACGGCTCCTGTTGTGAGGTGTTGAGGTGTGGGGCGAATCAGGCGGCGTAGCGATAACCGGAATCTTCGAGTTCCACCAGGGTGGCGACGATGCCGGGAGTGAGTACCACGCCGGGAATGAGGTGATTAGTGAACTCGGCGGCCATTTCGCCGTGGGTCTTTTTGTCCGGGTTGGCGCCCTTGGCATGCAGATGGCCGGTCAGCTCCCAGATGGCGTTGTGGCAGGCGAGAAACACTGCGCCGCGCTCTTGCAGCACGGTGATGCTGTTGTCCGCCGGGGAATACACGCCTTTGGAATCTTCAACCGCTTTCGGGTCGGCGTCGGCGGCCGGGGAGGTTTTGATCCAGACATTGGTCTTGGCTTTGCCCTTGGTCAGGCTGCCCAGCTGATATTTGGCCCAGAGCGCATCATCGAACAGCGCCAGATGGGCCGGGCCGTGGGTGGCCGAGAGTGCGAGAAAGTCTGGGTGCTTGAACGACCAGATCTGCGCATTCATGGAATTGCGCATGAGATTGAGCCAGGGGCCTTCGAGCTGCGTGTTGTCCCACACCTGCCGGGGTTTTCCGGCGTAGGACAGCAGCAGATCAAGCGCCTCGCTGTCCCATTCATTGGGGTGTTCGAGGATCATTTGCGTGGTCTTGAAGTCGCGGCGGCGCGGCGCGGCGGCGAGCTTTTTGCCAAGCTCAGCCAGGGTGGCGGCGCCTGGCGGCATCATGCGTTCTTGCGCCGAGGCGGCCTGCGCGGCCCGGCTGCCGAGCGCAGTCAGACCGAGGCCTGCGACGAGTGTGGATTGAAGCGCCAGGCGGCGCGAGGCAAGCTGGGAAGTGCTGGATGGCATGGAGGGGCTCCTGATGGGTGCGCAAAAACGATCTGCGCGTTAACCCTGAGCAGGATAGGACGCCAACCCTTACAAGACAAACGGATATTTGAAATAAGATGAATCGAATAATTCGATCAATTTCAATGCGCCACCGACCTGGAAAACAGGTGGATGACCAGCACCCCGGCGAGGATCAGCCCCAGGCCGATGAACGCTGGCAGGTCGAGTGACTGGTGATACACCACGTCACCAATCAGGGTGATGAGCACGATGCCCACGCCCGACCACACCGCATACGAAATACTCATGGGGATGGTCTGCATGGTGCGCGACAGCAGATAGAACGCCAGCGCATAGGCCACGACGACCACGAGAGACGGCGCCAGCCGGGTGAAGCCCTGCGTGGCCTTGAGCGCAGTGGTGCCGATCACTTCGGCCAGGATGGCGCCAAATAGGAAGAACCAGGATTGCATGATCTCAGCATAGCGGGCGAGTGCGTCAGTTCATCTCCGCTTGCGCAATGGCGCGTGGGGGCAAGGTGCCGCGGCTTGGGGGCCGGTGAGGGCCGTAAGCATCAGGGCTCACGTTGTTTGCGCAGGGTTTTTTCCGCATACATCGCGAGGTCTGCGCGTTTGAGCAGCCCGGCCAGATCGGTCGATCCGGGCCGAGAGCTTGCAATGCCGATGCTGGGGCCAGGGTAGTCGAGTTGGGTTTGATCCAGTGAGTAGAGGCCGCGGGTCAGGTCGAACAGCCGGTCGCGCAGCGCTATCTCGTGTTGCACAGACTGCGCCTCCACACAGACGGCGACGACGAATTCATCGCCGCCGTAGCGGGCAATGACATCACTGGCGCGCAGGCCGCGCTTGAGACGTTGACCGACCTGGCGCAAAAAAAATCATCTCCAGCCTGGTGGCCGTGCGCATGATTGATCTGCTTGAACCCGTCGAGATCGATGAAGGCCAGCATCACGCGCTGTTACTGCCGCCGCGCCTGGGCCAGCAGGCGTGGCAACTGTTCTTCGAGCCCGCGGCGGTTGAACAGGCTGGTCAGCGGATCGAGCAGGTTGTCTTGTGACGGCGCGCGTTTTCCTGCTGGAGCAGGGCGATCAGCCGTTCGCGCTCGATCTGCCGCGCAATGATGTCGGCGAACAGTTGCAGGCTTTGCAGCGCCCTTGGAGAGAACTCCACCTGGCTGCCATCTGCGGCGCACAGCGTGCCGTAAAGCGTGCGGTCTGCAATGTAGACCGGGGCGCTGGCGTCGGTTTCGATGCCCAGTGCCCGGGCCGCAGCACTGTCGCCCCAGGTCTGGGCGACGGCGTTGTTGAGGGGGCGATGCTGCTCCAGCGCCCGTTTGCATAGCGTGTCCTGTCGTCCGCCTGCGCGCCTTCGGGAGTCTGCAGATGGGCGGTGTTGCTTGCGTAGAGCACGGTCTGTGTCTGACGCGCCGGATCGATGGCGGTGAAGTAGGCGCTCTCCAGGCCGGTGATGGACTGCAGCAGGGCCAGCAGGGGGCGCACCAGCCCCTCGAGATCGGTCGCCTGCAGCAGCGCGGCGGAGAGGCGGTCGAACAGGGCGTCGTCCGAAATGGCGGATGGAATGGACGGCATGGGTGCAGGGGAAGGGGGTGAGGTGAATGCAGCAGCCTCGTCATGAGCCGGCGCGACGCGGTCATCGCACGGGCGGGTGAGTCACCTCAGGCGCAGGCCGCTTCGGCCACCTGGTTGCGTCCCTGGTGCTTGGCGCGGTAGAGGGCATGGTCGGCGGCGTTGATCCAGTCGAGCAGCGTGGCATGCTCTGGCCGCGCTACGGCCAGGCCGATGCTGCTGCCCAGACGCAGTTGCGGCGCGTTGACAAAGCGCAGTTGTTCGATCTGCGAGCGGATTCGTTCGGCAATGGCGCGGGCGGTGGGGACGTCCGCCTGGCTGACAAGCACGGCGAATTCGTCGCCGCCGTAGCGGCCCGCGCTGTCTTCGCTGCGCACACTGTCCAGAATGACTTTGCCCACCGCGCTGATGACCTCATCGCCCACGATATGTCCGAAGGTGTCGTTGATGGATTTGAAGTGGTCGATGTCGATGAGCAACAGCGTGGACGGACGGGTCGCAGCCCGCGTCTGCAGGGAGTGCAGGGCCAGAGTGGCATGCTCCATCCAGTGATCGCGCGACTGCAGGCCAGTCTGCGCATCGGTGCGGCGCAGCGCGTCGAGCTGCCGGTTCTGTTTGACAATGGTGCGCATGAGCCGCGTCCCACGATGGGTGTTCACCCAGGTGTAGGCAAACACCAGCGGCAGCACGCAAAGCTCGACCAGCACGGAGCTTTGAAGCTGGATCTGCGGGCGCAGCAGCAGAGTCACCACGGCAGCGGCGACGGCCAGAAGGATGAGGGCATGCAGCCAGAGCAGCCGGATCAGGGTGTACACCTTGTCGAAGGTGGTGATGATGGTGATCACCGCGCTGGCGAGCAGGTTGAAGTGCATCAGGGGAATCCAGATGCCGACGAACAGCGAGTCGATCAGCAGATTGCGCCGCTCAGCAGCGTAGCTGTCGGGGCTGAAGCGGGCATGGACGTAGGCAAGGTGCGGCCAGAGCACAAAGGTGGCCGCCAGCAGCGCCCACAGCCAGGCACCGGCGTTCTGCTCGAACAACACACTGCCCACCGCCACCCCGGCCAGCGCCATGCCGAGCACCCGGGCGGGGTAGATCAGTTGGTACAGCGTGGCCCGCGAAACCGGGGCGGCGTGGGCTGCGGGCTGTGGGGCTGGCGAGGGCATGGGGCGGCGCAGGCTCGGCTTACAGCGTACCGTGCTGAATCAGCTCGATCTTGTAGCCGTCCGGGTCCTGCACGAAGGCGATGATGGTGCTGCCGCCGGCAACCGGCCCGGCCTCGCGGGTGACCTTGCCGCCGGCCGCCTTGATGCGTGCGCAGGCGGCGGCAGCGTCGTCCACGCCGAGGGCGATGTGGCCGTAGGCGGTGCCGAGGTCGTAGTGATCAACGCCATAGTTGTAGGTCAGCTCCAGTTCGGCTTGGGCCGGGTTGGGCTCGAAGCCGAGGAAGGCCAGGCTGTAGTTTTGCTCGGGCCGGTCGGTGGTGCGCAGCAGTTGCATGCCGATGACCTGGGTGTAGAAGTCGATGGAGCGCTGCAGGTCGCCGACGCGCAGCATGGTGTGGAGAAAACGCATGAGGAATCCTGTGAAATAAGCCGTGGCCCCAAAGCGTAGCGCGCGGGCGGGCTGCGCGTTGGCGGCTGCCCTGTGCAAGCCTACAGAATGGGCCCAAGGGTGGCCAGGGCGTTCTGCCACAGTTGCCTGGGCGCGCTCCAGGCGGCCACTTCGCCCAGGGTGATGCGGCGGCTGCTGGCGAGGTACTGCGCCTGTCTCTCGCGCAGAGCCGCGGTGATTCCGGTGTCGAGCACCAGGATGTTGTTTTCGTAGTTCAGGTCGAAGCTGCGCCGGTCCATATTGGCCGAGCCAATGAGGCTGAGATGTGTGTCCACAGTGATGGACTTGGTATGCAGCAGCCCGGGGCCGAACTCGTAAATGCGCACCCCGGCTTCGAGCAGGGCGCGGTAATGGCTGCGCGAGGTGGCGGCCACGGCGAAGTCGTCGTTGCGAGCGGGGAGGATGAGCGTGGTCGACACCCCGCGGTTGGCCGCGGCGCACAGCGCGGCCTGCAGCGCGGGCACGGGCACGTAATACGGCGTGGTGATGACCAGCTCGTGGCGCGCGGCGAAAAGGAGCGACTCGAACAGTTCGGGCATGGCCGCCGTTCGGTCGGTGGGGCCGGTGGCGATGACCTGGGCGATGAAGCCGGCGTGCACCGGAGGCAGGGGTTCGGCGAGCAGGGCGGTGAGGTCGTCACCGCCGTTGCCCATCCAGTCCGTGGCGAAGAGGTGCTGGTTCTCGCGCACCACCGGCCCCTCGAAGCGCACGAACAGATCGACCCAGGGGCCGTACTTCGCCTTGGGCAGGAAGGCGGGGTCGGCGCAGTTCTGGCTGCCGCTGTAGGCGAGGCGGTTGTCGATGACGACGATCTTGCGGTGATTGCGCAGATCGATGCGGCCTCGCAGCGCACGCAGCAGCGGATTGCCCACGGGCAGCGCCCGCAGCACATGCACGCCAGCGGCGGCCAGCGCAGGCCACTGCGCGCTGCGGATGAACGTGTGCGATCCGAGGTCGTCCACCAGGGCGCGGCAGCTCACGCCGCGAGCGGCGGCGCGGCACAGGGCATCGGCCACGCGGCGGCCGTTGTGATCGTCCAGCCAGATGTAGAAGAGCAGATGCACGCTGTGCCGGGCCGCGTCGATGTCGGCCACGATGCGGGCGATGGCGGCGTTCGAGTCGGCCATCAGCTCGGCGCGGTTGCCGCCGACGGCCGGGTAGCCGCTGATCGACGCGCCGAGGCGAAACAGCGGCGCGGCTTGCTCGGTCGGCAGCGCAGTGTCTGTGGGCCAGCCGGGCACGGTGTCTGGCCGGGGCAGGGAGCGGGCGACGGCGCCCAGCCGCTCGGCCCGGCGGCGGCCGATCTGGGTTGTTCCAAACAACAGATAGGCCAGGACGCCGAGGTAAGGAAAGGCCAACAGCATGAGCAGCCAGGCCACCCGCGATTCGGGCTGGCGATGTGCGCGCAGCAGCACATGCACCGCGCAGGTCAAGGCCAGGGTGAGATGCAACAGCAACAAAAGCAGGGGCGTCATGTCATTGACGCGGCATGAGCGGCCAGGGCTGATGGGCGCGCACCGCCTCAGTCCCAGGGGGGCAAGGTGCTCTGCCGCAAATGCTGCCGTGCCTTGCGGTACTCGGGATACAGTTGGCCCACGTGCGCCCAAAAGCGCGGGCTGTGGTTCATTTCGCGCAGATGCGCCACTTCGTGCGCCACTACATAGTCCACCAGCTGCGGGCTGAAATGCAGCAGCCGCCAGTGCAGGCGGATGCTGCCGTCGCTCTTGGCGCTGCCCCAGCGGGTGGTGGCGGCGCTGAGTTTGACTGCGGTCACACGCACCCCGAGCTGGGTGGCGAAGTGCCCGACGCGGGCGGTGAACAGCCCCAGCGCCTGCCGCTGCAGCCAGGCGGCCACGCTGTCGCGCACTTGCTGGGCATCGCTGTCGGGCGGCAGCGGCAGGTGCAGTTCGGCGCGCGCTTCGTCCCAGTGCAATTGGGTGGCGCCGCGCAGCCGCAGGGTGAGGTGCTGGCCGAGATAGGGGATGCGGCCGCCATCGGCCCAGTCGATGCGCGCATCTTGCAGCGTCTGCAGCCGCTGTTCGCGCTGGTGCAGTTTGCGTTGCGCCCAGGCGGCATGCTGCTGCAGAAACTGGGCGATGGACGCGCCGCTGGCCAGGCGCGGCGCCAGCAGGCTCACGCCGCGATCGTCCACCCGCAGGGCCAGGGTGCGGCGGGCGGCGCGGTGTAGGGTCCAGTCGAAACGGTGCACGCCGTCGTCATAGTGCTGGACGGGCGGCGCGTCGGGCGCAGACGCGCGCGGCGGCGTGCGGGGACGATTTGGAGGCGCCACAGCAGTCTTGCCGGGCGCGGCGCAGACGGGTGTCGGTGCGGGCTCTGTCCAGTCGAACAGGCCGAGCTGCGCGGCTTCCTGCATCGCAGTGCGCCCCGGTGCGTCAGGGCTGGGCATGCGCGTAGGCCTGCGGGTCGAGGCGGCGCATTTCGGCCTCGATCCATTGTTCCACCTCAGCCATCATTTCCGCGGGCTGGCGGCCTTGTGGTGAGATGGGTTTGCCGATGGACACGTCGACCACTCCGGGGGTTTTGATGAAGGCCTGGCGCGGCCAGCAGCGCGCCGAGGTCACGGCGATGGGCACGACCCAGGCGCCGGTGGCGATGGCCAGCCGCGTGCCGCCGGTTTTGTACACGCCCTGCTGGCCGCGCGCGGTGCGCGTGCCTTCGGGAAACATGATGATCCAGTTGCCCTGCTTGAGAATTCTGCCGCCCTGCCGTTCCACCCGGCCGAAGGCCTCGGTGCGTTTGCTGCGGTCGATGTGCACCATGTCCAGCCGCCCCAGCGCCCAGCCGAAAAACGGCACATAGAGCAACTCGCGCTTGAACACATAGGCCAGCGGGCGCGGCATCATCAGCGGCAGCGCCAGCGTCTCCCAGGCCGACTGGTGCTTGGACAGCAGCACGACCGGGCCATCGGGCAGATTTTCCATGCCGATGACATTGCTGCGGATGCCGCAGATGTAGCGTGCGCCCCAGTGCGCCAGGCGCACCCAGCCCATGGTGAAGCGGTACAGCGGCGTGCCGCGAATGAAGAGGGACAGAACCACCACCATCACCGCATAAGGCGCCACGGTGACGACCAGCCAGGCCATGTACAGCAGGGAACGGAGAAAGCGCATGGCGGAGTCGGTCACGCCTTGTCAGGCGGCGTCTTGGGTTGTTGCAGCAGCCAGGTGGCGAAGGCGGCCAGATCGTCATGCACCCGCGTGCCCGCGGGCAGATTGCCGAGGTCGGCGATGCGCTCGCCCTTTCCGGTGCGCACCAGATGCAGGCCGCAGCCCAGCGGCTGCGCGGCCTGAAGATCGCGCACGCTGTCGCCCACGGCGGGCACGCCGTCCAGGGTCTCCAGTTCGTAGCGCTTGGCGATGTCCTGGAACAGGCCCGACTTGGGCTTGCGGCAGGCGCAGTGGTCTTCCGGCGCGTGCGGGCAGAAGAAAATGGCGTCGATGCGCCCGCCCGCAGCCGCCAGCATTTTGTGCATCTTGCGGTGGATGGCGTTGAGCGTGGTCATGTCGAACAGCCCGCGGCCAATGCCCGACTGATTGCTCGCCACCACCACATGCCAGCCCTCATGGTTGAGCCGCGCGATGGCTTCCAGACTGCCGGGAATGGGCAGCCATTCGTCGGGCGACTTGATGAAGTCGTCGCTGTCCTGGTTGATGACGCCGTCGCGGTCGAGGATGATGAGTTTCATGTCGGCATTGTCCCGCAGCTTCAAGTTGCAAGGCGCGACAGGTCAGCCACCTGGTTCATCGCGTTCTGCAGCCGCGCCAGCAGTGCCAGGCGATTGGCGCGCAGCGCGGGGTCGTCGGCGTTGACCATCACCTGGTCGAAGAAGGTATCCACCGGCGTTTTCAGCGCCGCGAGCGCCTTGAGCGCGGCGGTGTCGTTGCCAGCCGCGTAAAGCTGCTGCACCTGCGGCGCCACGGCGCCCAAAGCCTGCGCCAATTCGATTTCGGCGGGCTCGACCAGCCCACCGCTGTTGAACCCGCTGCCGTCCTTCACGCCGTCGGATTTGCGCAGAATATTGCCCACCCGCTTGTTGGCCGCGGCCAGCGCGGCGGCTTCTGGCAAGGCCGAGAAGGCATGCACCGCTTCCAGCCGGCGCGGCACATCGGACAGGATTTGCGGCCTGAGCGCCAGCACCGCATCGACCTCCTGCGCCGTCCAGCCCTGCTCGCGCAGCAGGTTGGCGAGACGGTCGTAGAGAAAGGTCTGCACATCGGCGCTGGGGTCGGAGAATCCGGCCACGCCGCCGAATACCGGCGCCGCATCGCCGAGAAAGCTCGACAGCTCGATACCGGCGCCGCGCTCCATCAACATGCGGATGATGCCCAGCGCATGGCGGCGCAGCGCGAACGGGTCTTTATCGCCGGTCGGGCGCTCGCCGATGCCGAACAGTCCGACCAGGGTTTCGGTCTTGTCGGCCAGAGCCAGCGCGAAACCCACATCGCTGCGCGGCAGCGCGTCGCCGGAAAAGCGCGGCTTGTAGTGGTCTTCGATGGCTTCGGCCACCAAGGGGTGTTCGCCGTCATGCGCGGCGTAGTAGCGGCCCATGATGCCTTGCAGTTCGGGAAACTCGCCGACCATATCGGTCAGCAGATCGGTCTTGGCCAGCCGCGCGGCGCGCTCGGCGAGATCGACCAGGCCCGGTGTTGCATTCGTCATCTTGCCCGCAATGGCCCCCGCGAGCGCCTGCACCCGCCGCATGCGTTCGCCCTGCGTCCCGAGCTTGGCGTGATAAACCACTCTATCCAGTCCCGGCACACGGCTTTCCAGGGCGCGTTTGCGATCCTGTTCGAAAAAGAACTGGGCGTCGGCCAGGCGCGGGCGCACCACGCGCTCGTTGCCTTCGATGACCGCGCTGGGATCAGCCGGCGAGATATTGCTGACCACGAGGAACTGGTGGGTCAATTTGCCCGCCGCGTCGAGAGGGGAAAGTATTTCTGGTTGGCCTTCATCGTGAGGATGAGGCATTCCTGCGGTACCGCGAGAAAGGCCGGATCGAACTGGCACAGCAGCACATTCGGGCGCTCGACCAGGGCGGCCACTTCATCCAGC
>JAQTVS010000047.1 GCA_028706735.1 Thiomonas sp. | reverse complement strand
GTCGGCTTCCAGGGCGTCGAGCAAAGGCGCGAACTCCGCCCCGCCCCGGCTGCGCAGCAGCGGAAACACGTGCAGTTCCTCGTCCTCGTGATGCAGCGGCGCGGCCAGGTCGAAGTAGCGCCGCACCTTGGCCGCCGCCTGCTTCGCCTCGACGTCGCAGCCATGCTGCCGCACATGCGCCAGCAGTCGGGTGAGCAGGCGATCCATGCGGTCGATGCGGCTGTGACAACCCAGCAGCAAGGCATAGGGCTGGTCGAAACCGGCAGCGGGCATGTCGTCGGACAGCAGCATCGCGGCGCCTTTCAGGAGGCGAACACCGTCGAACCCGGCAGTTCGTGATCTCCCAGCGCAGCCTGGCGCTGCGCCTCAGCAGACCGCCTTTCCATGCGCGCGGGAGCGACGCCTTCCGGATCGGCAACGACGGCGAAGATCTGCTGATGGAAGCCGGCCACGCCGGCGCGGTGCGCCACGCTGACCAGGGTGGTGTCGGGCAGGCGCTGCCGCAGCAGGGCATACATCGCACCCTCGGTGGGCGCATCGAGGGCGCTGGTGGCCTCGTCCATGAACAGCCAGTCGGGCGAGATGAGCAGCGCCCGGGCCACCGCCAGCCGCTGCTGCTCGCCGGGCGAGAGCCGTTGCATCCAGGTATCCGTCTGATCGAGCGCGGCCTCGAGATAGGGCACGCGCGCCGCCTGCAAGGCGTCCGAGAGCTGCGCCGTGCTGAACCGGTCCGGGCTGAGCGGATAGGTCAGCGCCTGTTTGAGCGTGCCCAGCGGCAGATAGGGCTTTTGCGGCAGGAACAGGCTGCGCCCCGACGGTGCGTGCGCATGGTCGGCGTTCAGCGCATAAGGCCAGATTCCCGCCAGCCAGCGCACCAGCGTGCTCTTGCCGCTGCCCGAGGGGCCGGTGAACAGGGTGTGCTGGCCGCGGCTGATGTGCTCGCCCGCGCATTGCAGCAGCGGTCGCCCGTCGGGAGAGAGCAGCAGCAGATCGCCCAGGGCCACCGATTCCAGCGCGCTGCGCAGCGGCGCCACGGCGGCAGACGTCAGTCCGTCCGGCGCGGTGCTGCCCGCCACAGGTGCAGCCGGCCCAGGGCCATGCGGCTGCGGGCTGCGCTGCGCGTTATGCATCGCCTCGACGAAGGTCTGCAGACGCTCGACAGTGGCGCGCCAGTCGGCGATGCTGGTGTACGCGCCGATGAACCAAGACAACGCGCCCTGCACCTGGCCAAAGGCCTGCGCGGTCTGCGTCAGTCCGCCCAGTTGAATCTGCCCGGCAAAGTAACGCGGCGCCGCCACCAGAATGGGGAAGATGATGGCGAGCTGGCCGTAAAACGCGCTGTACCAGGTGAACAGCTTCTGCCGCCTCATGATGCCCCACCAATTGCTCCACACATTGGCAAAGCGGTCACGGTGTCCGGCCAGCTCGCGTTGCTCGCCGTTGTACAGCGCAATGCCTTCGTCATGCTCGCGGGTGCGCGCCAGGCCGAAGCGAAAATCCGCTTCGTAGCGCTGCTGGTTGAAATTCAGCCGGATCAGCGGCCTGCCCACCCAGTGCGCCAGCACGCTGCCCACGCCGGCATACAGAATGGCCACCCACACCATATAGCCGGGAATGGTGACGCCAAACAGGGTGATGGCGCCCGACAACATCCACAGCATGATGAGAAAGGAAAACAGCGTGACCAGCGAGGAGACGAAGCCGAAGAACAGATTGAGGCTGCCGTTGATGAAACCGCCGATGTCATCGGCGATCCGCTGGTCGGGGTTGTCGGCGTTGCCCTGCCGCAGCGACATGCGGTAGTGCGTGCCGCCGGCCAGCCAGTCCTTGAGGAACACCTCGGTCATCCAGCGCCGCCAGTTGATCTGCAGCATCTGCAGGAAATACTGTGAATACACCGCCAGCGCAATATAGAGAAAGGCATAACCGGTGAAGTACAGCAGCAACTGCTTGAACGCGCCAAAATTCTTCGCCTGCAGCGCGTTGAAAAAATCGCCGTTCCACTGCGTGAGCTTCACATTCACCCAGACCAGCGCCAGATTCATGGCCAGAACCAGCAGCAGCAGCCCCCAGCCCTTTTTCTTTTCTTCCGACACCAGATAGGGCTTGGCCAGCGCATAAAAATGCCGGAAGGCGAAGCGATAAGACTGTGGAGAGGCTTGAGGCTGCATAAGTCAGACGGCTCCTGAAAACGCGAAAAGCTGCGGCATTGTGCCAGCGGGGGCGCAGCCGCTGTTACGCAGTGGACAAGCAGCGCCGACACGGCAGCCTAGGGGCGCTGCCTGAGGGTTGGCTTAAACCCATCGCATGCCCCTGCCCGTATGATGCGCACTTTCGAACGACCGTGCTTTTTATCATGACCGACTCCCCCATCTCCGCAGACTTGCAAGCCGCCTTCGACGCCGCTGTCGCCCACTCCAAAACCCTCACCACCCGTCCGGACAACCAGACCTTGCTGCAGCTTTACGGCCTGTACAAGCAAGGCAGTGCGGGTGACGCCACGGGCGAACGCCCCGGCATGACTGATTTCGTCGCCCGCGCCAAATGGGACGCCTGGGCCGCGCGCAAAGGCCTCCCCCGCGCTGAAGCCATGCAGACCTACATCGACCGGATCAACGGCCTTCCCGGCTAGCCTGAGCGTTACCACTAATTACATTCGTGTCCTTTGATGTGTTTGATATGAATCAACGCTGACCAGGAAGCTGCGCTCAGAATGCAGACATGACAAAACCATTCCGGCGGTGTGCGCCAATTTGTCGCAGCGCTGGCTGGCAAAACACGGAGGTCATCATGTTCATTCTCAATCGTTCACTTCTTGCGTTCCAAACCTGGGCCCTGACCCGTCTGCGCCGTCTTGCCCTCAGGCTGCGGTTCGGCTTGACATTGCTTGCCAGCCTGTTCGCCTGCCTGTGGTGGGCCGCACCAGCCCAAGCGGTGCCCGCCTTTGCACGTCAGACCGGGCAGAACTGCATCGCCTGTCACGTCGGCGGTTTCGGCCCGCAGCTCACGCCTTTCGGCCGCGCCTTCAAGCTCAGCGGCTACACGCTGACCAATGGCAAGAAACATATTCCGCTGTCCGCGATGCTCGTGTCGTCCTTCACCCACACCACCGAGGATCAGACGCCCTTCTACAACGGCATGCACGGCAACGACAATTTCGTCGCCCTGCAACAAGCGTCCATTTTTCTCGCCGGGCGGCTGACCGACCATATCGGCATGATGGGGCAGGCGACCTATTCCGAGACCGCCGAGCCGGCCAACCTGGGATGGGACAACACGGACATTCGCTACGCCGATAACTACAGGCTGGGCAACACCTCGGGGATCTTCGGTGTTTCCGTCAACAACAACCCCACCGTCTCCGACGTCTGGAACACCGTTCCGGCATGGCAATACGGGTTCATGACCAGCCCGATCAGCGGGGGCGTTCCATTCGCGCCGCTCATGGCGAGCCTGGGTGGAAGTGTGCTGGGCACGACCGCCTATACGCTCATCGACAACCATTGGTACATCGAGGGCGGCGCTTATCACGGGCTGGCCAACTACTGGGGCAACCTGCTGCATGCCGGCGCCTGGGGCGTCACCGGGTACGCGCCTTATTTCCGGGCGAACTACTCGACCACCATCGGTTCGAGCACCTATGAAGGCGGCATCCTCGGCATGAACATGAAGCCGGCGACAATCACCGGAGGGTCGGGCACGGACAACGTGAAGGACATCGGCATCGATGGCACTTACCAGTACATCGACGGCGACAACCGCAGCGTGACCGTCAATGGCCTGTATATGCAGGAGAAGGCGAGCTATGACCAGTCTGCCGGCGCCTATCCCAGCGACACCGCAAAGACGCTGAACGTGAATGCGGCGTACTGGATTCACAACACCTATGGCGCGACGATTCAGTATTTCAACGTCAACGGCACAGCCGCCCTTGGGTCGAACGTCCAGAGCAATGGCGTCGTCTGGGAGCTGGATTGGAATCCCTTCGGTCAGAGTTGGACGAATCCGGAGAAGAATATGCGCCTGGGATTGCAATACACGACCTACAACAAGCTGAACGGCACGAGCCAGGGAGCGAGCGGCAACAACAGCCTCTTCCTCTACATGTGGCTCGCGATCTGAGGAGCCGCTGACCCGCGAGACCGCTTGCTTGCTGAATCGATACACTGCGAAATCACTGGAGAGCATTATGCAAGCCCCCAAAGAGCAGATCTATTTCGCCCAGGCTTTTCACCACGGTGAAGCCGAAAAGCACAGCTACGTCGTCGCCGTCGGTGCTCGGCCAGCGGTGGAGGCGCTGGCCCGCTCCGAACATGCGCGATTGCGCGGCGCCTACGGCGTGGCGATCTACCGCACCGCGCCCGACGTTGCGACGCAAGAGCATTTCCGTCTGGTCGACTATCTTCCGTCCGACATGGGCGAGCGCTGGACCTGCAGCCAGCCCGACGAGGAGCAGGCAGCCTGAGGAGAGTGTCAATTCACCATGCCCAGCCAGCGCGGAAACGCCAAGCTGATCGCCGGGATGTAGGTCACCAGGCCCAGAAACACCAGCATGGTCAGCAGCCAGGGCCAGACGGCGATGGTCAGTTCGGTGATGCCCATCTTGGCGATGCCGCTGGCGACATACAGATTCAGCCCCACCGGCGGGTGGCACATGCCCACTTCCATATTCACCACCATGATGATGCCGAAGTGGATCGGGTCGATGCCCAGGTGCATGGCCACGGGAAACAGAATCGGCGCGAGGATGAGCACGATGCTCGACGGCTCCATCACATTGCCGGCCACCAGCAGCAGCACATTCACCAGCAGCAGGAAGGCAATCGGCCCCAGGCCCGCGCCCAGCAGCCACTGCGCCATGTTTTGCGGAATATGCTCCGAGGTCATCAGGAACGAGAACAGCACCGCATTGGTGATGATGTACAGCAGCATGGCGCTCATATTGGCCGAAGCCAGCAGCACCCGCGGCACATCGCTGAGCTTGAGATCCTTGTAGACAAAAACGGCGATGATGAAGGCGTACACCGCGCTCATCGCCGCCGCCTCGGTGGGGGTGAAAATGCCGCTGTAAATGCCGCCCAGCACGATGAGGATGAGCATCAGCCCCCAGAAACTCTCGCGCAGCGCCTTGCCGCGCTGCGCCCACGTCGCCCGAGGCTGGCGCGGGTACTTGCCACGCCAGGCGCGCCACCAGGTGGTCACACCCAGCATGGTGGCCAGCATGATGCCGGGCGCCACCCCGGCCATGAACAGCGCGCCCACCGACGAATTGGTGGAGATGGAATACAGCACCATCACGATAGACGGCGGAATGAGAATGCCGAGCGCGCCCGAGGTGGTGATGACCCCGGCGCCGAAGCGCGGCGGAAACCCGGCCTTGACCATGGCCGGCATGAGGATGGAGCCGATGGCCACCACGGTGGCCGGGCTGGAGCCCGACACCGCGGCAAACAGCGCGCAAGCCAGCACCCCGGCCAGCCCCAGCCCGCCCGCCCAATGCCCGATGAGGCTGCCGGCGAAGTTGATCATGCGGCGCGCCACGCCGCCGTGGGTCAGAAAGTTGCCGGCCAGAATGAAGAACGGAATCGCCATGATCTCGAAGTTCTCGATCCCCGAGAACAGCTTGAGCGCGACGGCCTGGATGGGCACATCGGTCATGGTGAACAAGAAGGTGAGCACCGTCAGCCCGAGGGCGATGGAAATGGGCATGCCCGTGAGCATCAGGGCGATCAACAGGCCGAAAATGATCAGCGCGCTCATTTCGCACCTCCCATCTGCGGCGCCGGATGAATGTTGTCCGCGCCGGGCGCAACCTCCATCGCCTCATCCAGCCCTTCCACCGCTCCCGGATCGTGATGCGGCAATTCCCCGTCGCGGTTGAAGCGCCAGGCAACCTGCAAAAAGCGGTAGCACATCAACGAGGATCCCAGCGGAATCGCCATGTACACCCACCACATGGGCAATTCAAGATCGGGCGAGGTCTGGTCGGTGTGGCCGACATGCCAGACAAAGTTCGCCCCCATGACCGCAACCGTGCCGGTGAACAGCGCCCCGGCCAGCAGGCCGAACAGAATGACGGGCTTTTGCTTTGCCGGCGCAAGGCGGTTGACCATCACGTCCACGCCCACATGGATGCCGGTGCGCACGCCATACGCCGCACCGAACTTGGCCATCCACACGAACATATAGATGCAGAGCTCCTGCGCCCAGCTGAAGTTGAGCGACAACAGCCAGTCCTGCAGACCGGGAATGGCGAAGCCCGCCATATAGCGATGCACAACGGCGATAAAAATGAGCAAGGTCGCCGCCGCCATCAGAATGGCGATCAGCGTCTCTTCCAACCGGTCGAGCGCACGGTTGAACAGGGCGAGGACAGACATGGGAGGGTCCGATCAGGAATGGGTTGACGGGCGCAGAATGACAAAAGCCCATGCCGGATGGGCACGGGCTTCGCACAACGATTCTGAACGGCTCAGAGCTTGGCGGGATCGAAGCCGGTCGCCTTGAACACCTCGCTCATCAGCGCCTTGGGCACGCGCGACTCGGCCTGCTTGTAAACCGGCGCCATGGCCTTCTTCCAGGCCAGACGCTCGGCGGGAGTGAGCGCGATGACCTCGCACTTGCCCGACTTGCGCACCGCTTCCGTGGCGTCGTCGTTGTCCTTCTTGGCCACCTTGTTGGCGAACTCGGTGGCTTCGACCATGGCCTGATCGAGGGTCTTGCGGATGTCGGCAGGCAAGCCGTCCCAGAACTTCTGGTTGACGATGACCGCGTAACCCAGATAACCGTGCTGGGTCTGCGTCATGGCCTTCTGCACCTCGAAGAATTTTTGGGTGTAGAAGTTGGAGGGCGGGTTCTCGGTGCCGTCCACCACCCCGGTTTGCAGCGCCTGATAGACCTCGGAGAACGCCAGCACCTGCGGAATGGCGCCGATGGCCCGCATTTCCAAGTCGAGAATCTTGCTCGACTGGATGCGCATTTTCAGGCCCTTGGCCTCCGACGGATTGCGCAGCGGCTTGTTGGCGCTCATATCCTTGAAGCCGTTGTCCCAGTAAGCCAGGCCGAGGATGCCTTTGGATTCGAGCTTGTTCAGCAAGCCCTGCCCGATCGGGCCCTGGGTGATTTTGTGCAGCTCGGTGTAGTTGTCAAAGATATAGGGCAGGTCGAACAGTTCAAATTCCTTGAACCCCAGTGGCCCGAACTTGGCCAGCGAAGGCGCGAGCATCTGCACCGCTCCGAGCTGCAGCGCCTCCATCTCTTCCTTGTCCTTGTAGAGCTGGCTGTTGGGATAGACCTCCACCTTCACCCGGCCCTTGGTGCGCTCTTCCGCCAGTTTTTTGAAGTATCCCGCGGCCTGCCCCTTGGGGGTGTTGGGCGCCACAACGTGGCTGAACTTGATGACGATGGGCTGCTGCGCCCGCACCAGGGTGCTCAGACCCAAACCGGCTGCGGCCAACCCCAGACCAATGACTGCTTGACGACGCTGCATGGCGATCTCCGTTGATTTGTTGTGTTGTGAAATGAACAAGACTTTTTGTAACCGTGAAAGCATACGTCAACCCGCGGATGAAGCGCCCAGGGTTGGCCCGGGGTGATGAGGCTGCCGAAGGGGCAACCGAAGGAGCAACCGAAGGGGCCGCCGAGGCGGCCGCGTTGTCCGAAACCCGGCGCCCTTAGCCGTGGCCGTTGTTGACGGGCGGCTTGTTGCCGCCTTCGCGCAGTTCACGCGCATGTTCATCGGTGCTTTGCTGAATTTTCCGGCTGAAAAACCAGATGAAAAATACGCCGATGCCCAGCATGAAAATGCTGCCAATCAAGCTGAACAGACCATAATCCGTGCCAAGCAATCCTTGCCAAGCAGATCCCATGATGTCTTCCTCCCTGTTGTTGATGATGCGCGAGAATAAATCCGCACACAGTTTACGGTTTGACACAGAACAAACAGCGCTCGGCCTGACCCGGCTAAGCCGCATCGGGCGCAAGCGATGAGTGCGGCCTGTTTGGGCATCGTCAGCGCCATCGCGCAGGAGCAGCAGGGTTTGCTGGAGAATTTGCGGCAGCCGCGCTGCGTGCGCCACGGCAGCCGCGATTACACCCTGGGCACGCTGTGGGGCAGCGACGTCGTGCTGGTGCTGTGCGGCATCGGCAAGGTGGCGGCGGCCGCCACGACCACCAGCCTGATTGTCGAATTCGGCTGCGATGCGCTGCTGTTCACCGGCGTCGCTGGCGGCTTGGGAGACGGCGTGGCGGTGGGCGACCTGGTGATTGCCGACAGCCTGCTGCAGCACGATCTCGACGCCCGCCCGCTTTACCCGCAATACGAAGTGCCGGACACGGGCAAGAGCCGATTCGCCGCCGATGCCGCACGCACCCATGCGCTGCATAGCGCCGCGCTCACCGTCTTCGGCGCCGGATGCCCGCCGCTGATAGACGCCGCCACGCAACAGTCTTTTGGCCTGCACGCGCCGCGCGTGCATCGCGGCCTGATTGTCAGCGGCGACCAGTTCATTTCCACCCGCACCGCCAGCGACGCGCTGCGCCTGTGCTTGCCCGACGCGCTCGCGGTGGAAATGGAGGGCGCCGCAGTGGCCCAGGTCTGCCACGACTACGGCACGCCCTTCGCGCTGGCACGCACCATCTCCGACCGCGCCGACGACACCGCGCACATCGACTTCGGCCGTTTCATCCACAGCGTCGCCAGCGTCTACAGCCTCGCGCTGCTGCAGGCTTTGCTGATGCCCAAGTCCTGATCGACGCGATCAGGCGCCGCGCGGCAGATCCATCCGGTCGGTGAACAGCCCGTCGAGGCCCATCGCCAGCAGGCGCTGCGCTACTTCACGCTGATTGACGGTGTAGGCGCGCAATGTCAGACCCGCAGCATGCACTGCGGCAACGGCCTCGGGCGTGACCTGCTGCCAGTCAGTGTGCAGCCCCTCGGCGCGCAGCGCCACGGCCTGCGCCAGCGCGGACGCACTGTAGTCCTCGGCCAGAAAAGCCAGAGGCAATGCAGCGTTCAAGGCGTCGAGCGCGTCACGCGCAGCTTGCAGCGCCACCAGCGAAAACGATGAGAGCAGCGGCGCGGGCGCGGCTGGATGCGCTGCGGCCCATTGCACCGCACGCCGCGCCACGGCCTCGCCGGTCACCGCATCCTCGCCGGGGTTTGATTTGATCTCCAGATTCAGCCAGACCGCATGCCGCGCGGCAAAATCCAGCACCTGATCGAGCGAGGCCGGAGGCTCGCCCTTGAAGGCCGCGCTGTGCCAGCTTCCGGCATCCGCCAGTTGCAGGTTTTCCCAGCGCCAGGGCGCAGCCGGGCCGCGGGCGTCGGTGGTGCGGTCCAGCGTGTCGTCGTGCAGCAGCCAGAGCACGCCGTCGGCACTGCGCTTCACATCGCATTCAAACGCGCGAAAACCGGCCTTGAAGCCGACTTCAAATGCCGCCAGGGTGTTCTCGGGCGCGGCATCGCCCCCGCCGCGGTGAGCGAACCAGCGGGTGTCAAACGAAGCGTCGGTCTTGGTCATTTTGTGAAGGGAGGGAAAGGGATCAAGCGCATCCTGCCGCGCCAGCATGACAGCTTTGCGGCCATCGCGTTCGAGGGGTCAAGGCGCGGTGCTGCCGCAACTGGCCGCGATCCAGCGCGAATGCGCCTCCATGCGCATTTCCACCAGGCCGCCGGGTGCGCCAAAGTCCTTCATGCCCTCGGGAAGGTCCATCTCCGATGGCTATGCAAAATCAGCCCCCAGCGCCCGTGGAGGGGCGACGCCCCTGCGCATGGACAATCTGGGTTGAATTCAGGAGGCCTTTTTCGCGGCCGCTTTTTTCGCCGGCGCCTTGGCCGGGCGCGGCTCGAACTCGAAGCCGATTTTGCCACCCGTTTGTTTCACCAGAAACGCCTTGAACTTGCGCTTGGTGCGCGCCGAAACGAAGCCGTCGAGCAGATCGGTGCGCCCGACCTCCAGCAGCTTGCGCATCTGCTCGGCCTCGATGGGCTGCTGCAGGATGATCTTGCCGCTACGGAAATCGCAGCTCGGCGCAGGGCCCACGCTCTTTTCGCACACATAGCTGCTGCCCGCCTCATACACCGCGCTGCCGCATTTGGGACAGGCGCCCAGCGATTGTTGCGCGCTGAAGTCTGGCGCCTCGCCCCCCTCGCCGCCCAGGGCGCTGTCGCCGAAGTCGAATTCGAGCTTCCACTGGCCTTTGCCGTCTTCCTGCGCCAGCTTGAGTTCGGCGGAGAAGGGGCGGCCCATCTTGCTGCGAAAGCCGGTGAGCGGCCCGAGGTGCTTGTCGCGCAGCAGTTGCTCCACTTCGGCCAGCTCGAAGCTGCGTCCACCCGGATGTTTGCCGATGGAAAAATCGCACTGCGTGCAGGCGAAGCGGTGGTAGTTCTCCTTCACCACGCCGCCGCAATGCGGGCAGGGCGTCTGCAGCGTGGCGTAGTCGCCGGGCACGGTGTCGCGGTCGAATTCCTTGGCGCGGCGCACGATGGTTTCGGTCATGCCGGCAATGTCGCGCATGAAGGCCTCGCGCGAGAGTTGTCCGCGCTCCATCTGCGCCAGCTTGTGCTCCCAACCGCCGGTGAGTTCGGGCTTGGTCAGCTCTTCCACCTGCAAGCCGCGCAGCAGAGTCATGAGCTGGAAAGCCTTGGCCGTGGGAATCAGCTCGCGGCCTTCGCGCACCATATACGCCTCGGCCAGCAAGCCTTCGATGGTGGCGGCGCGGGTGGCCGGCGTGCCCAGGCCTTTGCCCGACATGGCCTCGGCCAGTTCCTCGTCCTCCACCATCTTGCCGGCATTTTCCATCGCGCCCAGCAGCGTGGCTTCGGAGTAGCGGGCGGGCGGGCGGGTCTTGAGGGCTTTGAGTTCCACGGTCTCGGCCAGCACCGCATCGCCCTCTTTCACCGCGGGCAGGTTGTCATCTGCGCCCTGCTCTTCCTTGCCATAGATTTCCAGCCAGCCGGGTTTGACCAGAATCTTGCCCTCGGTCTTGAACTGATGCGCGCCCACGGTGCTGATGCGCGTGGTCACCAGAGATTCCGCCGCAGGGAAGAACACCGCGAGAAAGCGCCGCGCCACCAGGTCGTAAATCTTGGCCTCGGCTTCTGAGAGCGCACCGGGCGTCTGTGTCGTGGGGATGATGGCGAAGTGATCCGACACCTTGGCGTTGTCGAAAATGCGCTTGCTCGGGCGGATGTAATCGGCCTGCAGCGCGCGGCGGGCATGCGGCGCGACGGCGCCGCCCGCCTCGCCCAGCGCCTGCGCGGTCTGCCGCGCCACGGCGAGATAGTCTTCAGGCAGATAGCGCGAGTCGGTTCGCGGATAGGTCAGCGCCTTGTGCTTTTCGTACAGCGCCTGCGCCAGGCCCAGCGTGGTCTTGGCGGAAAAGCCAAAGCGCCCGTTGGCCTCGCGCTGCAACGAGGTGAGATCGAACAACAGCGGCGAGAGCTGGGTGGACGGCTTGGACTCGTCGCGCACCGTGGCGGGCTGTCCATTGCAGGCAGTGACGATGGCCTCGGCGCGCGCCTTGTCCCACAGCCGGTCGGCGCGCGCGTCTGCATCTTCCCCGCGCTTGAACGCCGGATCGAACCACTTGCCCGCATAGCCCCCGGCGGGCGCGCCGAACTGCGCGTGCACCTCGAAGTATTCGCGGGAAATGTGCTTGCGGATCTGCTCCTCGCGCGTCACCACAATCGACAGCGTGGGCGTCTGCACCCGGCCCACCGGCGTCAGGAAAAAGCCGCCGTCCTTCGAGTTGAACGCGGTCATCGCCCGCGTGCCGTTGATGCCGACCAGCCAGTCGGCCTCGCTGCGGCTGCGCGCGGCGTCGGCCAGCGGGCGCATGTCTGCATCGCCGCGCAGGCGCTCGAAGCCGTCGCGGATGGCCTGCGGCGTCATCGACTGCAGCCACAGCCGCTGCACCGGCTTGTCCAGCGCCTTCTTTCCCTCTGCGTATTGCAGGATGAGGCGGAAGATCAGCTCACCCTCGCGCCCCGCGTCGCAGGCGTTGATCACCGCGGTCACATCCTTGCGCTTGAGCTGCTTCACCACCGCGGCGAGCCGGCCCTTGGTCTTTTCGATCGGGTTGAGATCGAAGTGCGGCGGAATCACCGGTAGGTGGGCGAAACTCCACTTGCCGCGCTTGACCTCGAAGTCGTCCGGCGCCTTGATCTCGACCAGATGGCCCACCGCCGAGGTCACGACATAACGATCGCTCTCGAAATACTCGTCGTGCTTGTCGAACTTGCCCGACTGCGGGGTGAGTGCGCGCACGATGTCTTGTGCCACGCTGGGCTTTTCGGCGATGACCAGGGTTTTGGTGAAAGCTTCGCTTTTGCTCATGGGGCGGTTCGATCAGAGAAATTTGGCGATGTCGGCAATGTCTTCGGGCAGCAACTCGCCCGAGTCGGCCATCTTCACCTTGCCGTCGCGACCGATGACGATGGTCACCGGCAAGCCGGCGGGCTTGGGCAGCACCTTGGCCAGTTGCGGCGACAGCCAGGCCACGGGGAAGGTGTAATTCTTCATCTTGAGATACGGCGGCAGGTCGCCGGCCTTT
>JAQTVS010000364.1 GCA_028706735.1 Thiomonas sp. | reverse complement strand
GCAGCAGTCCATTTTTCACCGTCTTTTTGACCCATAGCGGGGCTATGGGTCTGCAAATCCGGCAAAAACTGTCCTCGCTGGGCCCCATTTTCGCTTTCGACGACCAAAGCCCGACAGGCTCCTAGAAAGCAGATAAAAACCAGCTGCGATTATGGGAGAGGAGCCCCGGAGAAACTTGTCGCAAATCAATCCCCAGGGCTTGCTGGCTGCAAAAAACGGCCTTTCATCCCAACTGACGCAGGCTTTGCCCTGGCGCACGGCGCAAGACCTCGCGCAGACTCCACCACCCGGCCAGCATGGCCAGCGCGGCTGCGGCCAGCATCGCGGCAGGCCAAAGCAGCCAGGGCGGCTGCCAGGGGAAGTGGAATACCCAGTGTGCCAGCGCGGCGCTGACCGCAGCCGCCCCCGCTGCGCCAAGCAGCCCGGCGACCGCGCCCACCCACAGCATTTCCATCAGCGCCATGCGACGCAATAGTTGCGAAGACGCCCCAAGCGCACGCCACACCGCCATGTCCCGCGCCCGGTCCTGGCGCGACAACGCCAGCGATGCCGCCAGGACTGCCAACCCGGCCGCCAGTGCGAACAGGAACAAAAACTGCACGGCGGTGATGACCTGATCGATCAGCTTGCGCAAATGCGCCAGCAGGCTGCCCACATCCACCACGGTGAGATTGGGAAATTGCCGCACCAGGGCGTCGTCCATGCGCTGCGCGTCGCCTGGCGCGTGATAGGCGGCGAGATAGGTCACGGGCTGATCCTTCAGCATGGACTGCGGCAGCAGCACGAAGAAATTGGCGTGCATGGAACTCCAGTCCACATGCCGC
Source organism: Thiomonas sp. (assembly GCA_028706735.1). Classification (GTDB taxonomy): domain Bacteria; phylum Pseudomonadota; class Gammaproteobacteria; order Burkholderiales; family Burkholderiaceae_C; genus Thiomonas. Next base: position 2,293 of record JAQTVS010000364.1, on the reverse strand, counting down.
ACGCTGGTGACGGGCGCAGTGACGCGCTGGCCCGCGATGTCGAAGGTCAGGGTGTCGCCCAGTTTGAAGCCGAGAGTTTTGGCAATGCCCTGCTCGACCGACAGGCCTTTCGCATCCGGCCCAGCCGTGGCGTTCCAGTTCCCCTCGGCCAGGGTGTTGGCCTTGGGCAGCGTCGTGCTGGCGGAGAGGTTGAATTCGCGGTCGATCAGGTCTCGGGCGCGGGTGTCGTCGTAGTCGCGGCCGAACACCGCGCGGCCGTTGATCGCCACCAGCCGCCCGCGCAGCATCGGGTACCAGTCCTCCTGAGTCACGCCGTCCTGGCGCAAGGCGGCCAGAAAGTCTTTGGTCTGTGCTGGCTGGATGTTGATGACAAAACGATCCGGCGCATTGGTCGGGATGGACGCGCGCCAGGCATCAATCAGGCTGGTGCGCATGAGGACGAGCAGCACCAGCGCCAGCAATCCCAGGCTCAAAGCCGTGATCTGGATCACCGCACTCCAGGGGCGGGTGGACAACTGTCGCGCGGCCATTTGCAGCAACCCGCCAGCGCCGTGCGAAGACGCCGCTTGGCCACGAATCCAGCGCCGCATAGCCAGGGTGATCAACCACGCCAGCAGCGCAAACACCAGAGCCAATCCGATGAAGCCCCCGGCAGCAATCGCGCCCAGACGCAGGTCGCCGGCCTGGAGCCACAGCAGCAACGCAAACGCGCCCACACCGGCAAACACCGTGATGAATGGCGCCGACTGCAGCCGCCCCAGGTTGCGGCGCAGCACAGCCAGAGGCGGCACCCGCGCCAGTTGCAGGATGGCGGGCATGCCAAACGCGAGCAGCAGCACCATGCCGGTGGCTGCGGCAAACAGCGCGGGCATCCAGCCGGGCGCGGGCAACTCGCGCACCTGCACCTGGATCAGGCCATGCAGCAGGCCGATTATCGCGGCCTGCGCGGCCAGGCCAAGCAGCACGCCAAGCGCAGCGGCCAGTCCGCCCAGCCAGAGAAATTCGGCGGTGTAGCGGCGCAACAGCACGCCCTGGCGCAAACCCAGCGCCTTGAATACGGCGCAAGACTGCAAGCGCCGCCGGGCGAAATCCCGCGCCGACTGCGCCACAGCCACCGCCGCCATCAACGCAGTAATCAGTGCGACCAAATGCAGGAAATCGGCGGCGCGTTTGAGCGTCTGCTCCTGCGCCGGGCCGCTGTCGGCCACCGTCTCGACCCGCATGCCACGCGCCGCCGTCTGACGGATCTGCGCCTGCGCCCAGGCGGCAAAGTCCGCTGCCGCCTTCACCGGCCCTGCGACCGCGAGGCGATAGGTCACCCGGCTGGCTGGCTGAATCAGCCCAGTGGACGGCAGATCAGCCCGGTTCATCATCACCCGCGGAGCAAAGTTGATGAAACCCGAGCCAGTGTCCGGCTCGCGCACCAGCACCGCGGCAATGCGAAACCGCGCATTGCCTAGCTGGATCTGGTCGCCCACTTGCAGCCGCAGTGCGCCGAGCACGCTGGCGTTCACCCACACAGCGCCCGTCTGCGGCGGGCCGCTGCGTGGCGCCTCCGGGCCTTGCAGACTCTCGCGCAACACCACCTGCGCAATCAGCGGGTAATGCGCGCCAACCGCCTTGAGCGACACCAGCCGGGTCCGGTCGCCGGTCACATCCAGCGCCATGCTGGGAAAGACCGCGGTTTGCATCAAGCGCAGACCCATGGCCTGCGCCTGCTTGACATAGTCCGGTGCAATGGGGTGATCGCTCACCACAACGACGTCGCCGCCGATGAGCTGCGCGGCATCGCGCACCAGCGCCCCCTGCAGCCGCTGGGCAACAAACCCCACTGCCGACAGTGCAGCCACGGCGAGCACCAGGGAAAAAAACAGGAGCCGCAGTTCGCCGCTGCGCCAGTCACGCCAAAACTGCCGGAGAGATTGCATAGGGACCTGGCGTTTTGATTGCCGCAGAGTTCGATTCGACAATGGATTGTCCTTGCAGCGCAGCATTGCCGCAGGCAAAAGGGCATTGATGGGAGCCGTCTGGACTTAGCCTCCTGAGAAAACGCCGGGCCGCCCCAAGTTTTCTCATCCCCCTCGGGGGGCGGGTCGGCTTGCCGACCCCGGGGGCGGTCTCAAGGAAACGCAGGGCCGTCCCAAGTTTCCTTGACCCCCACGGGGGCGCTCAGTCCAATGGCTGGGCCAAAGCGCCTTTACGGCCTCGCGCTCGACCAGGAAGCTCTTTGGCCTTGGACATGGATTTCGCTCAATCTACGCGGCCGGGTCATAATGTCAGTTGTATCTGCACG
>JAQTVS010000046.1 GCA_028706735.1 Thiomonas sp. | reverse complement strand
CAGCGGCATTCAGCTCTCGGTTTCATGCACCACGCGCGCGCCGCGCGGCGCCGAAGTCGATGGCAAGCACTATGTGTTCATCGACAATACGGAGTTTCAGCGCCGCATTGTCGCGGGCGAATTTCTCGAATGGGCGGAAGTGCATGGCAACCGCTACGGCACCTCTAAGCGCTGGCTGGAACAACGCATGGCCGACGGCATGGACGTGCTGCTGGAAATCGACTGGCAAGGCGCCGCGCAAGTGCGCCAGCAATTCGACAATGCCGTCAGCATTTTCATCCTGCCGCCATCGTTCGAAGAACTACGTCAGCGCCTCACCCGCCGTGCCGAGGACGCGCCAGAAGTCATCGAGCAGCGTCTGCGCGAAGCGCGCCTCGAATTGGCGCAGGCGAAGAACTTCGACTTTATAATTGTGAATCAAGACTTTACGCACGCACTGCACGACCTGAAGCAAGTCGTCGCAGCGCAACGGCTGCGCTACGCAGCGCAACGCCTTTCCCATCCCGAGGTTTTTCGCGCTCTCGGCATTCTTTGAACAGGAACTCTGACATCATGGCTCGCATCACCGTAGAAGACTGTCTGGAAAAAATCCCCAATCGTTTCCAGCTCGTGTTGGCCGCGTCTTACCGCGCCCGCATGCTGGAGCAGGGCCATTCACCCAAGCTCGAATCAAAAGACAAGCCGACCGTCACCGCCCTGCGCGAAATCGCAGCGGGCTTGGTCGGAATTGAAATGCTGAAAAAAGTGCCGACCTGATTTGAAGATGCCCAGCAGCCCCGCCGCCACGCCAAGACCGAAGCCTTCGGTCTCGAATGCGGCTGTGCCTGCTGTGCCCAAGCCGGCAGTCAAACGCACGCGCGCAGTCGCCGCCACGTCGGCGAAATCGGGCAAATCTGCCGCTGAGCCTGAGCCTGCAGCCATCGGCGCGGCGACAACCAGCGTCCCGGCGGCGCGGCACAACAGTGTCAGCCTGGCTAGCCTGCTTGAAAAGCTGCAGGTTTACCTGACAGAAAATGATCTGCAAAAAATCCGCGAGGCCTATCGCTTTGCGGATGCGGCGCATCTCGGGCAGTACCGCGCAAGTGGCGAGCCCTACATCTCGCACCCGGTGGCAGTGGCCGAGTTGTGCGCCGACTGGAATCTGGACACCCAGGCCATCATGGCCGCGCTGCTGCACGACACAGCGGAGGACAAGGGCATCACGCATGCGGAGCTGATCGAGCATTTCGGCAGCACCGTGGCCGATCTGGTGGACGGCCTGACCAAGCTCGACAAGCTGCAGTTTTCCAACCGCGAAGAGAATCAGTCGGAGAGCTTTCGCAAGATGCTGCTGGCGATGGCGCGCGATATCCGCGTCATTCTCGTCAAGCTGGCCGACCGTCTGCACAATATGCGCACCCTGGGCGCGATGGCGGCCAGCAAACGGGTGCGCATCTCCCGCGAGACGATGGATATTTACGCGCCCATCGCCCACCGGCTCGGGCTGAATCTGGTGTACCGGGAACTGCAGGACCTGGGTTTTGCCAACAGCCACCCCAGCCGCTACACCGTGTTGTCGCGCGCGGTGCAGGCTGCGCGCGGCAACCGGCACGGGCTGGTGGAAAAAATCCTCGCCGCAGCGCAGAGCGCGCTGGCGGAAGCGCATGTGCCGGCGCAGCTTTCCGGGCGTGAAAAAACGCTGTATTCGATCTACCGCAAGATGCGCAACAAGCATCTGAGCTTCGCGCACATCCAGGACATTTTCGGCTTCCGCGTGCTGGTGCCCGACGTGCTTGACTGCTACCGGGCGCTGGGTGTGCTGCATGGCCTGTACAAGCCCATGCCAGGAAAATTCGAGGACTACATCGCCATTCCCAAGGCCAATGGCTATCAGTCGCTGCACACCACGCTCATCGGCCCGAACGGCAACCCCATCGAATTCCAGATCCGCACGGACGCCATGCACCGCATCGCGGAAAGCGGCGTGGCGGCGCACTGGCTCTACAAAACCCCGGAAGACAAGCCGGCCCCGCAGCAGACACAGGCCAACGCCTGGCTGCAATCGCTGCTCGACATCCAGACCGAGACGCGGGACTGGGCCGACTTCCTTGAGACCGTCAAGGTTGATCTGGCGCCGGACGCGGTGTACGTCTTCACCCCCAAGTCGCGCATTCTGGCGCTGCCGCGCGGCGCCACGCCGGTCGATTTTGCTTATGCCATTCACACCAATCTGGGCGACCAGACGGTTGCGGCCAAGGTGAACAACGCGCTGGTGCCTTTGCGCACCGAACTGCGCAGCGGCGACGTGGTGGAGATCATCACCGCGCCGGCCTCTCGGCCCAACCCGAGCTGGCTGAGCTTTGTGCGCACGGGCCGGGCACGATCCAAAATCCGCCACGCGCTGCGCACCACGCAGCAGGCCGAGTCCATCGAACTGGGCCGTCGACTGCTGCAAAGCGCGTTGCGGCATGAACAACTCGAACTCGCCGCCCTCGATGACGCCGTGTGGGAGAAGCTGCTGCGCTGGACGGGTTTCAAGTCGCGCGATGACCTGTATGCCGACATCGGCCTGGGCAAGCGCGTGGCCGACATCCTGGCCAAGCGTGTGGTGGCGCTGGTGTCTCCCCAGGATGCGCTGTCCGCGCCACTGCTCGACACCATCGAGCGCCTGGCCAGCCGCGCCGACCGCGACCCCCAGTCCACCCTGCAGCTCGATGGCAGCGAAGGCATTTCGGTGCGCTACGCCACCTGCTGCCGCCCGATTCCGGGCGACGCGATCATCGGCTATCTCGGCAAGGGCGAAGGGCTGATCGTGCATCAGCAGGATTGCGACATCGCGCGGCGCCTGTTCCAGAAAGACCCGGACCGCTGGATCGATCTGGGCTGGGCCGCCGACTGCACCCGCCCGTTTGAAACCGGGCTGAGCGTGATCGTGCAAAACTCCAAGGGCGTTCTCGCCCGCGTAGCCGCGGCCATCAGCGAGCACGACAGCGACATCGCCCATGTCACCATGGACGAAGACACGCAGCAGGCCACCACCGAGCTGCGCTTCGTGGTGCAGGTGCGCGACCGCAAACATCTGGCCGATGTGCTGCGGGCGCTGCGCCGCCTCAAATTCGTGGTGCGCGCCAGCCGGGCCAAGAACCGCGGCATTTCAAGCGGACAGGCTGCCAACTGAGCCTCGCCATGCGCCGCATCGGCTCATTGCGGCGGCGGGTAATGCACTTCCAGAATCTCCAGCGTGGCCGTACCGCCCGGCGTGGGCAGCGTCACGCTGTCGCCCTCGCGCGCTTTGAGCAAGGCGCGTGCGACCGGGGAAATCCAGCTGATCCGGCCCTGCAGCGGCTCGGTTTCGTCGATGCCGACAATGGTGATGGTGTGCTCCTCGCCGTTGTCGTCCGCATAGCGCACCGTGGCGCCGAAAAAAATCTGGTCGTTGCCATGCTGCAGACTGGCATCGACCACCTCGGCGATGTCCAGGCGCTTGGTGAGAAAGCGCAGCCGCCGGTCGATTTCGCGTAGACGTTTTTTGCCGTAGATGTAGTCGCCGTTTTCGGAGCGGTCGCCGTTTTTTGCAGCCCACGACACGATCTCCACCACCTTCGGGCGTTCCACCTCGACCAACTCCTTCAGCTCGGCCCGCAGGCGGGCGTAGCCTTGCGGCGTGAGGTAGTTTTTGCCCCCCGGCGGCAAGGGGGGGAGCTGGACGCCGTCTTCGTCCTCGGCGTCGGCGCTGTCTTCGCGGACAAAGGCCTTGTTCATGGGATGTTCAGTGTATTGATGTGCTCCAGAAGTCCGCTGGAGCGGCGAGTGACGCGCTGAATCCCCTCACGCAGTGTCTGCACATCGGCGCAAGCCAGAGTGAAAGCGCTGCGCGCACGGGTCATGCCGGTGTAAATCAGTTCCCGGCTGATGGCGGTGCTGCGCTCGGGCAGAACCAGCACGGTATGCGCGAACTCCGAGCCTTGCGACTGATGCACCGTCATGGCGAAGGCGGTCTGCACATCGGGCAGACGGCTGATGCTGACGGCGCGCAGAGTCTGGCCATTGGCGAACACCACGCGCAGTCCATCCTTGGGCGTTTGCAGGACGATGCCCACATCGCCGTTGAGCACGCCCAGATCGTGATCGTTGCGGGTGACCATGACGGGTCGCCCCGCGTACCACTCGCCCCGGCAGCGCAGCAGGCCCAGAGCGTCAAGCCGGGCGGCGATCGCGGCATTGAGCGCATGCAGGCCCCAGGGCCCATCGCGCACGGCGCACAGCACGCGGCATTGGTCGAACGCGGCCAGGACGCTGCGCGCCCAAGCGTCCCAGTCCGCGTCCTGCGCGCTGGGTGGCGGGCTGCGTTGCAGCAAGCCCGCGTAATGTGCATATCCCTGGGCCTGATCGCGCCCGTTGACGGCGAGATCGACCAGTTGCTCGCCGAGCTGCGGCGTCATCGGCAGTTGCTGCACGGCGGCATCCGGCGGATTGCGCAGCAGCTCCATCGCCTGGTCCGCGCCGCCCGCGTGAACCGCGCGGGCGAGTTGGCCGATGCTGCCGCCAAAGCGGTGGCTGTGGCGCAGCATCACCACATGCTGCGCCAGCGCGCTTCCAGCGGGATCGACCAGGGACGGCGGAATGTGCTGGCCGCTGATCTGCCCCAGGGCCTGCGCGGTTTCTGGCCGGTAGTGGCCGTCATCGGCGCCTGCGCACAATTCGCCGAGCACGGCGCCGGCTTCGACCGAGGCAAGCTGGTCCTTGTCTCCGAGCAGGATAAGCCGGGCCGCAGGCGGCAAGGCTGCGAGCACAGCGGCCATCATCTCCAGATGCACCATCGACGCCTCGTCGATCAGCAGCACATCGACCTCCAGCGGATGCGCGGCGTTGCGGGCGAAGCGGCGGGTGTCGGGCCGCGCGCCTAGCAGGCTGTGGAGCGTGCGCGCCGCGCCGATGCGCTGAGACAGGTCCGGCACGCCAGGGATTGCGGGCAGGGTCTGCAAGGCCTGATCGATGGACTGTTTCAACCGCGCGGCCGCCTTGCCCGTGGGCGCGGCCAGCGCCACGCGCAACGCGGCCGGGTTTGCCGCGGTGGCAAACAGCAGGGCCAGCAGGCGCGCGGCGGTAAACGTCTTCCCCGTGCCGGGGCCGCCGGTGAGGATGGTGAAGCGGCCCCGCAGGGCAATCGCGCAGGCCAGCTTTTGCCAGTCCACCGTATCGCCTTTCGCGGAGGGAAACAGCCGCGACAACACGGCTGCCGCGACCGGCGCATCAACCACGGCATCTTGCCGCAAACGCTGCCGAATCTGCGTGGCCACGCGCAGCTCATCACGCCAGTAGCGACGCAGATACAGCCGGTTGCTGCTAAGCGCCCCCAGGGTCGGCACGCCGACCCGCCCCCCGTGGGGGTCAAGGAAACTTGGGGCGGCCCGGCGTGTCCTTGAGAGCGCCCCCAGACCTGCCGAGTTCGCGTCAGGCCCCCCGAGGGGGATGAGAAAACTTGGGGCGGCCCGGCGTTTTCTCATGAGCACCAGCGGGGCGCCGGAGTCCGGCGTTGCGCCCTCCTCGAACACTGCGGAACAGGCGCGCAACGCGAGCGCCCAATCCTGCGGCGCGGCGATGTCCGCAATGCCTGCTGGCGCCGCAGCGGCACGCGCCGCGCGCTCTTGCAGCGCGGCGATGTGCTGCGGCAGTTCGTCCAGTAGCACGCAGGTGTGGCCGCGCCCTTCGAGATCGGCCAGCACGGCCACCGCGATCAAGACTTGCGGCGTGACGTCCGGGCACAGTTCGGCGACAAAGCGCGCCAGCGCCGCATCGAGCCGGCGCAGCACGCCCTGTTCTGCCCAGTGGCCGAACACATCAAGCAGGCTCTGGCTGCGCGGGTTTGTTGCCAGAACGCGAGACCCGTTCATGCGCCGTTCTCCCCGGTGCGCGCAAACAGGGCATCGAGCGCGTCGAGCAAGGCCACATCAGGAGGGATGTGGACGCAGCCCGACTGCGGCCCGCGCACGCCGCGCAAAAACAGATCCAGTGCGCCGCCAAGCTGCAGCAGCGGGTCATACGCCCGCCCAAGGCGCACGCGCAGCAAACGATGCAGCGCCAGCATGTAGAGCGCGCATTGCACGTCGTAGCGGTGATCGAGCATCGCGGCTTCGAGCGCCTCTTGCGTGTAGTGCGCATCGCCCGGCCCCAGCGCGTTGCTCTTGTAGTCGAGCACCCAGTAGCGGCCGGCGTGGGCAAACACCAGATCGGCAAAGCCCATCACCATGCCGTGCAAGACCCGCTCGTTCAGCGCCGGGCGCGGCTTGCCGGGCAGGATGTGACGGCGGCACAGGGCGTCAATCTCTGCAGCGCGCGTCTGCTCGACCGGGAACCAGAACTCCATTTCCGGCAGCATTGGCCCAATGCCCGGCAGCGCCGCACCCAGCGGCGGCAGCCGTGTCGCCATGACCTCGCACAGCCACTCGCGCAGGTCTTGCGCGCGTCTGTCGTCCCAGCCCTGCCGCTTGCAGCGCTGCAGCAAACGGGCTTGCAACGCAGAGTCGGCCTCCAGCGCAAAGTCGTTTTCCGCCAGCCAGGCGAGTTGCTCGTGGACGAATTTGCCTGCCAGCGCGCCACGCGGAAACCGGTGGCGCGCGGCGTCCTGCAGCGTCTGCGGCAAGGCCTGAAACAACTCCGGCTCGACATCGGGCAACTCGTCCTGCAGGGTGGGCGGCGGCGCGGCCTGCTGCGTGGAGCGCGGCGCCAGATCGCGCACCAGCGCGGAAAAGCTGCCGATGCTCCAGTTGCGCTCAAACGCGGCGCGATAAGCCGGGGCGTCGATCAACTCCGGCGGCGCTGCGTCCGTTCGCAAGCGATGGAATTCCGCCTCAGTTGGCGCCGCCTCGATCTGCACGGCAGGCATGCCCTGAAACACCTGCTCCAGCACGTGTTGAATCTGCTCGGCGCCATGCGGTCCGCGCCCGCCCAGCAAATAGCCGATCGCGCTGTGATGGAAAACGCAGCTCTTGGCGTTGCCCTCCTTCAGCGCAGCCACCCCGACCCAGAGCGCATGGCGCGCGCGAGTCAGGGCGACATACAGCAGACGCAGATCTTCGCGCAGCCTGTCCTGGTCGCGCACCGGGTCTTTATCGGCCTTGTATGCGGTTGAGAACGGCAGAAACACCAGCGGATATTCGAGGCCCTTGGATTTGTGGATCGTGACCACGCGCACCAGGTCGGCTTCGCTTTCCAGGCGCACGATCTGCTCCTCGCCGCCCTCGCCAAGCAGTTGCGCCTGCAGCCAGCGAATCAGCGCCTGCTCGCCGTCGAGCGTGCTGCTGGCGGTCTGCAGCAACTCGGCCAGATGCAGCACATTGGTCAGCCGCCGTTCGCCATCGTCCGATTGCCGCAAGGACACTTGGGGCGGCCCGGCGTGTCCTTGCGCGGCCAGCCAGCGAGCTGGCAGGTTCAGGCGGTGCAGGGTCTGGCGCAGCATGGGCAGCACGCCCTGCCGCTGCCAGATGGCGTGCAGATCGCCCAGCAGGTCGAGCCGCTGCTCGAACACCGCGTCGTCCGTCGCCAGCGCGGCCAGCTCGGCAAGGCTGAGCCCGAGCGTGGCGGTGGCGAATGCGGCGCGCGCCAGCCGGCCGTCGCGCGGCGCGGCCACGGCGCGCAGCCAGCGCCGCAGATCGGCCGCCTCGCGCGAGGCGAAGACCGAGTCGCGGTCGGACAGGTAGACCGAGGCAACGCCGCGGCGCTTGAGTTCGCGACGGATGGCGGCGGCTTCGTCGCCGTCGCGCACCAGCACGGCGATATCGGCAGGTCGCAAGCGGCTGAAACTTCCGCCATGCTGAACAAAACCGGCTTGCGCGTCGTTCAGCAGATCGACCATGCGCTCCGCCGCGAGCGCGGCAAACCGCTGTCTGGCCGCACTCTTCGATTCAAGCGTGGCGCTCACGCAGAACTGCAGCGCGTGCGCCGCACCGCAGGCGCAGACCAGTTGCTCTGGCCGGCCGTGGGCGCGAACCTCGATGAACGGCACAGGGTTGTCCGCTTCAGATGCACCCTCCTCCCGGTACAAAAACGCCCCGGCGCCTGCCGCGTTTTCGCGGCAGGCAAACAGCCGGTTGACGCCCTGCACCAGCGCCTCGGTGGAGCGGCGGTTGGTGCCGAGCATGGAATGGCGTCCCCGCGTTGCGGTGCGCGCCCGCAGATAGCTGGCAATGTCCGCCCCGCGAAAGGCGTAGATGGACTGCTTGGGATCGCCGATGAGCAGCACCGCGCCGGGCTGGAGCGACGATGGCGGCGCAGTGCAGGCGCCGGTGATGGCGTACAGGCGGTCGAACACCGCGAACTGCAGCGCCGAGGTGTCCTGGAATTCATCGATCAGCGCCACCGGGTATTGCTGCAGGATGCGGGCGCGCAAACGATCGCCCTGCGGCCCCGCCAGCGCGGCATCGAGACGTTCGAGGAGATCGTGAAAGCCGAACTGTCCCGAGGTCGCTTTGAGCGCGCGCAGCCTGGCCTCGATCTGCGCGGCGGCGTAGGCCCGCAACTCGGGAGCGATGTCAGTCTGCGCAGACAGCGCGGCGCGGAGTGCACCCACCGCATCGAACACCGCAGGCGCATCGACGCTCTTGCCTTTGTTGCACCCGGCGCGCAGGCCTTCCGGGGTGAGTTTGTTCCAGACCGCCTCGTCGATTGCAGGCTGCGGCAGACCGGGGTCATTCAGCCAGGCGTCGAGCGCGTCGAACCAGCCGCGCACACTGTCGTTGGCATAGGACTTCTTGCTCAGCGGACAGTCGGCCGATTGCACCAGCGCCAACAGCCATTGGCGCATGGCGGCAATGCGCTCGGCCCACTGGGTTTTGAGGGCGTCCAGCGCGGCCCGTTGCGGCGCGTGCAGCCGCTGCCAAATCGCCTGCAGCGAAGCATCCTTTGGCGCGGCCAGTTGCGCCCCCGCCTGCGCAGACCGGCGCAGCGCGGACGCCTCCTTCTCTAGCGCGTCCGGGTCAGGCCAGAGGCTGAGCACGCCCGCAAGATCCTCTCCAGACAGCGCATACACCTGCTGCCGCCAGAAGTCCCGGACGGCTTGCTGCTGCAGTGCGGACTCGTTGGCCAGCAGTTCTTCGTCGAACGCCTGGCCGCTGTCGAACGCATGTTCACGCAGCATGCGCTGGCACCAGGCGTCGATGGTGAGCACGGCCGCATCGTCCATGGCCTGCGCCGCCATCGCCAGCCGCCATGCGGCGCCTTCCCGCGTTGCGCCCGGGGGATGATCGTCCAGAAGCTGCTGCAAAAAGATGTCGGCCGGATCAGGCTGGCGCGCGCCCTGGAAGCACTGCGCCGCCTCCACCAGACGGGTGCGAATCCGGTCTGCCAGCTCGCGCGTGGCGGCGCGGGTGAAGGTCATCACCAGAATCTGCTCAGGCGACAACGGACACCCGAACCCGGTGGCCGCAGCGCCGTGACCCAGCACCAGCCGCAGATAGAGTGCGGCGATGGTCCAGGTCTTGCCGGTGCCCGCGCTGGCTTCGATGAGGCGGCTGCCCTGCAGCGGCAGACGCAGCGGATCGAGGATGTCTGTCATGCGTCCTCCGCCGCGGGACTTGTGGCCTGCTGCGCGTGCGTCATCACCTCGACCGCATCCGCCCAGTCGGCCAGCGGTTGAAACAGGGTGTCTTTGTATTGATCGAACCGGCCATCCGCGCGCAGGGCGTCGAAATCGGGAAACACGCGGGCCAGACAGGGCTCCTCCACCTCGCCCGCGGTGTTGAAGCCCCCGTCGTAAGTTGCGGCGCCTTTGCCGCCTGTGAGTTCTGCCAGCGCGGTGCGCGCGGCAATCGGCAGCGGCGCGTCCATGCCCTGCTTCCAGGCAGCCAGCAAGGCGTGCAGATGGTGGATCGCCACGTCTTTTTCCAGCGGCGGCAGCCGCAGCGTGGCATCGAGACCGATCAGCCAGCCCTCCACCGTTTCACCGCAGGCGCTGGCAGCGAGCTGCCGCACCCAGGCGTCGATGAGCTTGTCGGCGCGCGGTGCGCCCTTGCCGCCGAGCAGGCGCGAGGCGGTGAGCCCAAGCCACACACGGCCCTGCGCACCGTCCTGCACACCGCCGCGCAGATCGCCCAGCCAATCATCGAGTTGCACGTCCGCATGCGCCATGCGCAACGGAATCTTTTTCGCCTCCTGGGGGAAGGTCTGCTGCAGTGCGTTCCAACGATTCAGCATGGGCAAGGCCTCCTGCCACAGCGCCCGCACGACGCGCTCACCGAGGGCGCGCATCGGCAGCAGGCCGCTGCCCTGCATGCGGTGCAGGCGGCGGTCAAGGGCCTGTTCCACGTCGTCGCGCACGGCGGCCTGCGGATCGTCGAGCAAGGCGGTGAGCAGGCCGTGGCGGGACAGGCCGTCGAGGCTGAAGACTTCGTCGTCGTCTGCCGCGCCCTGTTCATCAAACACCACGTCGAGCCGGACGCGGAAAAACGCCTTGACCGGGTTTTTCAGGAAGCGGGCCAATTGCTGCAGCGTCAGCGGCTCGGCCAGCGTCTCGAAGGCGGGCATGTCTGGCGCCTGCGCCGGGCTGTCGGCATGCGCCGTGCGCCATTCGCGGGCATAGGTGAACAGCGCCGCATTCTCCCCAACGCCGCGCCCGAAGTAGCGGCGGCTGAAGGGCTGCAGCGGGTGCACAGTGGTGCGCTGCGCCAGCACGTCGCCCTCCCCTTCGCCACGCCAGCCTGCGGCGATGTAGTCGCGCAGCTGCGCCACCAGCACCGAGGGCGGCTGCGCGGTGTTGTCGCGCGGGCTGCGGCCCGCCCAACTCACATAGAGCATGCGCCGGGCCGACAGCAGGGCTTCGAGCATGAGGTAGCGGTCGTCCTCGCGCCGGGCGCGGTCGCCCGGGCGGTATTGCCCCGGTTGACGCATGAGGTCGAAGTCGTTGCGCGGGTTCTGGCGCGGATAGTCGCCATCGTTCATGCCCAGCAGGCACACCACGCCGAACGGAATGGAGCGCAGCGGCATGAGGGTGCAGAAGGTCACGCCGCCCGCCAGAAAACGGCCGCCGCCCGGGGCGTCATCCACTGCGCCAAGCCAGCCGTCGCGCAGCACGGCCAGCGGCGCCGGCTCGTCGAACCCGGCTGCGGCGCAATCGTCCAGCCACGCGGACAGCGCGTCGTCGATGCGGGCGCGGGTCTGGCGCTCGCTCAGTTCTTGCGGCAGGGTGAGGGCGTCGAGCAGGTCGCGGGCATGCTGCGCCCACTGCTGCGGGGTAGCGGCTCCGCAGGCGGTGTGCCACCAGGCTTGCAGCACGTCCAGCAGATCGGCCAGCGGGCCGACCAGTGCCGCGTCCAGGCCGCCGATTTCCTCATACGGAATGATGTCGGCGAAGCCAGACTCGCCCGCGCCGGTATAGCCCAGCAACATGCGCCGCAGGCCGAAGCGCCAACTGTTCTGCTCGCCGCACGCAGCCAGGCCGAGGTGCGCGCGCTGCGCGGCGTCGAGACCCCAGCGCACGCCAGCGCCGGCGATCCATTGCGTCAGCCGCAGGCGATCCTGGGGCTGCAGGCCAAAGCGCCGGGCGATGGCGGGAATGTCGAGCAGGTCACCCAGTTCGGTCGCGTGCATGCGCTGATCGGGCAGGCGCAGCAGCCAGTCGAGTGCGAGCAACAGCGGCTCGGTGGCGCGCGCTGGCAGGTCGGCGATGTCGAAGGGAATATGGCGCGCATCGCCCGGTGGATATTGGCCGAACACCGCGCGGATGGCCGGAGCGAACGGCGCAACATCGGGCGCCATGACCACGATGTCGCGCGGCCGCAGCGGGTCTGCGCCGCTTTGCTGCGCGAGCAGATGCAGCAACTGGTCGTGCAGCACTTCGACCTCGCGCTGCGCACTGTGGGCGATGTGAAACACCACCGAGCGATCCGATGCGGTGATGGGGTTGCGCGGGTGTTCCTGCAGCGGCAGCAAGTCGCGCACTGCGGCCTGCGCCTGTTGCAGCAGGGTGACGCCAGGGGCCTCGTCGAACAGGCCTTCGCGCGGCAACTCCGGCTCGTCCTGCAACGTGGCGCGGGCATCGAAGGCATCGAGCTGGCGCATGAAGTCGCGCCCTTGCCGCCCCCAAGCAGCCAGCAGCGGGTGCGCATGGGCGTGCATCGCCTCCAGGCCGACGGCGGCGAGGTCGATGCTGTTGCGCGCACCGCGCCGCGCCGGGGCGTCGCGCAGCAGCTCGCGTCCCTCGATGATGTCAGCCCAGTGATACCGGCAGGGGTTGGGCAGCGCCACCAGAACCTGCACCTGCTTCGAGAGCGCAACCAGCGCGTCCAGCAGCGCCCCAGGCAGATGCGAGGCGCCGAACAGCACCACCCGGCGCGGCAGCCCGGTGCAAGCGCCATCCGCCCCCGCCAGCGCCCGCAGCATGGCCCGCTGCACTTGCGGGCGCGCGGAGGCGCGCTCCGCGTCGCTCAGGTCGGCCAGCAACTCGCGCCACAGCAACGCCTGCCAGCGGTGATCTTCCGCCAGGGGCGCGGGCGCGCCACTGGCATTGAGAAGCACATCCCTGCCCTCGGCCCAGGCGTCAAGCCAGTCGGTGCGGTAGATCTGATATTGGTCGTAGAGATCGGCCAGCTTGCGCGCCAGCTGCAGCCGTCGCTGCGCGTCATGCCCCTGCAGAT
>JAQTVS010000363.1 GCA_028706735.1 Thiomonas sp. | reverse complement strand
ATCTCGGGGAAGCGGTCGTAGTATTTCTGCACGACCATGTGCGGACTGTGGGGCGCCGTGTAGGCCGCGTACAGGAAATAGGGCTTGTCCGATTGCGCGTTTCGCTCGATGAACTCCACATTGCGGTTCGTCAGATAGTCGGTGAGGTACTCTTTTGCGTCGGTGACCGGCGTGCGGCTCGGTCCATCCAGGATTTTGGCGTGGGGCCAGCGCTGGAACACGCCATCCTTGGTGGCGGCGACCGCAGCGGCACGATCCTTCGGCCAAACCCGTACGCCGGGCTGCGCCGGATCCCCATAGGATGTCTCGGCGGTCAGCAGTCCGACGAACTCGTCGAATCCGCGGTTTGTCGGGTAGAACTGGTCGGCGATTCCCATGTGCCACTTGCCGACGAGCCCCGTCTTATAACCGGCGGTCTGCAGGACATTTCCTATCGTCAGCTCCTTGGCGTCCAGCCCATAGCCCTCCTTGAATTCCCGGTTGCCGGGTCCCTGGTTGAACTCGAATCCGAACCGTTGTGGATAGCGCCCGGTGAGCAACCCGGCCCGCGAAGGGGCGCAGACAGGTGCGGCAGCATAGGCGGCGGTGAAGCGCACGCCCTGCTTGGCAAGCTTGTCAATGTTGGGGGTCTGATAGCGGCCGGCCTTGTACGCGCCGACGTCTGCGTAGCCCAAGTCATCGGCCAGGATCAGGACAATATTGGGCTGCTTGGCGACTTTCGCGGACGCCTGGGCGCTGGGTGCCACCGTGGCTGGCCCCTGGGCCGGGGCGCTGACGAGAAGGCCGAATGCGGCAAGCGCCGCCATGCAGGCCCGGGTCTTTTGGAAAATAGTCATCGCACACCCCTATTGCGGCAGAGCCGCCTTGCGACCGGTTTCGCAACGCCGACCATCGCAGTGAGCCGCACTGGCAAGCTTGACATTATATGCGAGCCAATTGTCGCCGTCGCGTTCAGCGCCATCAGACGCCTGCCGGACCGCCATCAACCTGGCAGGCGGCCACCCCCTCGAATGGCGAGGTCGGCGCACGTGCACCATGGCAGAAGCGCAATTTGCGGCCACTGCCGCAGGAGCAGGCCTGGTACGGGCCGCCAGCCGCGTCGCGCTGCGTCATCCAGGCCATCACGCCAAGCGCCGGACGCCCGCGTTGCAGCAGGTCGACCATGCACTGCATCGCTGGCCGTGCATGGGAGAAGAAGTGTGCATAACCCGGACAGAGATAATTTTGATCCGCATCACCCTCGGGCGAGGGGACAAACCGGTCCTTCGGGCAACCCCCATGGCACCACTGGAGCACCGCGCATTGCCGGCATTTCGCGGACAGGGACTTGCGCTTGTGTTGCACGAACGCGTGCTGCCGGTCGCCTGCCACCAGTGCCAGCATGTGGGTCTGGTGGATGTTGCCCAGCCGGTAGCTCGGCTCGACATAGTGGTCGCAGCAGTATAGGTCGCCGTTGTACTCGAGCGCGGGCCCATAGCCGCAGTCGGGAGCGTGGACACACAGCAGATGCCTGCCGAAGCAGGCCTCCAGTGCCACGTCGAATTGCTGCACGAACACGCGGCCCACGTCGTGGCGGACCCATTCTTCGAACACATCGACCAGAAATTGTCCATACTGGGTCGGGTCAACCGAACGCTGCGTGACCTGGTGGCCGCTTTGGGTGTACAGCAGGCGCTGATTCTTCTGTGGCCGACGTGGGTTCTGCTCGTTGGTTGACATCACCTGCGCACCGATGCGCTCGACAATCGGAATGAACTGAATCCAGCGCGCATCGAGTTCATCGCGCAGAAAACGGTAGATGGCGCGACCATGTTGCTGGTTGGCGGCGTGAATCGTGCACAGGATGTTGAATTCGACGCCATGCCGGCGCAGGTGCCGCCAACCCTGCAACACGCGTGAGAATGTGCCGTGGCCAAGCCGGTCGACCCGGTAGCGGTCATGCAGCTCGCGTGGCCCGTCCACGCTGAGTCCGACCAGGAACCGATGCTGCTTGAAGAAGCGGCACCAGTCGTCGTCGAGCAGGGTGCCGTTGGTCTGGATGCTGTGCTCAATGATCTGGCCCGGCCGACGGTGTCTTTCAACCAGTTCGACCGCGCGCTGGAAGAACGCAAGTTGCATCAGCGTCGGCTCACCCCCTTGCCATGTGACCTGTACTTTCGGTGCCTGGTGGGACTCCAGCAACTGGCGGATGTAGGTCTCCAGGGTGCCGTCCGACATACGCTGGCGCTGGTCCGGATACAGCGCCTCCTTGGACAGGAAGAAGCAATAGCTGCAGTCTATATTGCAGGTCGACCCGCTGGGCTTGGCCAGCAGGTTAAAGGCGTGCGGTGCATCATTCGGCCAGGCGCTGCCCGCAATGGCGGTCGGTTGGCTCGGGACGGAGAGGTTTGGGTCGGGTTGCATCCGGGAATACGGTAAACGCGGTTGGGACGCGGATCGGGCACGGTCCCACGATCACCGCGCGGCCAATTGTCCGATTCGCAAGCCGATTCGAGTTTACGGATAGGCGTTTCAACCGCATGGGGCCAAGTATCGCACCGTTGAAACGCCCTCAATCCGTGTGAAACGCCCGATTTACCAGGCCAGGTACCAGGTTCACCACCCAACTGATGCGCTGATCGACCTCAAAGTCGGGTGTCGCTTGCGCGGCCAGATCCCAGTGCGGCTCGACCGCAACACCCTCAACCGTTTGCGCATCACAGTCCTCCCACAGCGGCGGCCCGCGCGCCGGTGCTACGTGCGGGGGCTCGGAGTCGACACCGATGTGGTGCAGGATCTTCTCGGGCGAACGGATAGGAAATTCAACCACACGAGGACAAGTATCGCACCTCAAAACAGCTCTCTATCCGCGTAAGAGCCCTCGATTTATATGTCACACCACCTGATCTGTGTGGTGTAGACCCCCAAAGCGCTGCCAAGAAATGCGATAACCGGCACACTGGGTACGACGCACGCAAATTCACCCCACAGCGAGTCTGACTCGCCGTTTCATAGCCTCACCAATTAATGCGCTGATCGACCTCATAGTCCGGTGCCGGTTGTGCCGCATCGTCCCAATCCGGTGCCACATCGACACCATCGCCCATCTGCGCGTCGCACTCGTCCCAAAGCGGTGGCCCGCGTGCTGGCGTGATG